>NZ_JSYB01000010.1:0-41153 GCF_054823945.1 Tepidiphilus sp. HLB4
GCCGGGGCCGGAAAAGGAGAGATACGGATTACTTGGCGGCGGTGAGGTCTTGCGCTCGCCAGGCGAGCAGCCTGTTACGGAAGGCGTGGCTCGCGTCTTCGTAGTAGGCGATGGCGCGGCGCACGAGGGGGTCTTCCGGCGTCGCAGGGCGTTCGTGCTCTTCATCCGCCGCGGCATTCTCGCGCAGGCGGATCTTCTTGCGCGGGCTGAGGATCGCCAGATCCTTGCCGTCGAAAAGCCCCAGGTGCTGGTAGTTGCCGATGAGGGCACTCCCCGGCCGGGTTTCGTCGCGCAGCACGTCGCGTCCGTAGAAGGTGGAGACGTAGTCCATGTGCAGCAACCCGAGCAGGGTGGGGGCGAGGTCGATCTGGCTCGCCAGCGCCGAGACCTCGCGCGGGGTGATGAAGCCCGGCGCGTAGATGAAGAGCGGGATGTGGTAGTTCGCCACCGGCAGATCTTCATGCCCTGCACTGCCGGCGGTGTGATCGGCGAGGAAGACGAAGATCGTGTCCTTGAACCAGGGTTTGCTGCGCGCTTCATCCAGGAATTTGCCGATGGCGTAGTCGGTGTATTTCACCGCGCCGTCGCGCCCCTTGCCCGAGGGGATGTCGATGCGTCCGTCGGGATAGGTATAGGGGCGGTGGTTCGAGGTGGTCATGATGTGCAGGAAAAAAGGTTTGCCACTGGCATGGTCCTGGTCGGCCACTTTCATCGCCTGGGCGTAGAGGTCTTCGTCGGCCATGCCCCAGGCGTTCTTGAAGTGGATCTCGGACTCGGGCACGCTGCTCTGGTCGACGATGCGGTAGCCGTTGCCGCTGAAGAAAGCGTTCATGTTGTCGAAATAGCCGCGCCCGCCATAGACGAAGACGGCGTCGTAACCCTTGGCCACGAGCTGCTGGCCGAGGCTGGCATAGCCGCTCTCGCGCCCGATGCGCTTGACGATGGAGCGGCCCGGCGTGGGCGGCACCGACAGGGTAACCGCCTCCAGGCCGCGGTCGGTGCGGGTGCCGGTGGCATAGAAGTTGTTGAAATAGAGGCTTTCGCGGCGCAGGGCGTCGAGGTTGGGAGTGAGTCCGCGCGGATCGCCGTTGCTGCCGAGGAATTTGGCGCTGAGGCTCTCCACTGTCACGAGAATGATGTTGCGCCGCAGCTCTGGACCGCCGTTGACGATGCGCCGGCGCGGGTCGAGGGGATCCTGGCTGAGAAAGATCGCGTTGGGCTCGGCGAGCGCTTGGCGCAAGACCGGCCCCGTCTCGGCTTCAGGCAGGGTGGCGTAGAAGCGGCGATAGTCGATCTCGTTGTTGCGAAAGGCCGCGAAGAACTGGTACGGCCCGTTGCCGGAGAGCTCGCGCCGATAGGTGTTCTGTTCCTGCCCCATGGGGAAATCCTGGTCGACGAAACCCGCATCGAGGGCGGCGAGCACGACCAGCCCGGCGAAGGCGGCAAGGCCCGGCTTGAGCGACAGGGGCGGGGACTCCAGCGTGCGGGCGATCACCCGGCGCAGGGCGAAGGTCAGCGCGAGCGCGAGCACGGCAAGCCCCGCGATCAGCGGCCCCACGGGGTAGGACTCGCGGATGTTGTCGATCACTTCCGTGGTGTAGACGAGGTAATCGACGGCGATGAAGTTGAACCGCGCGCCGAATTCGTCCCAGAAGAAGTATTCGGCCGTGGCCACGAAGAGCATGGCAAAGAGGCTCGAGGCCGTGAGCGCATAGAGGAAGGCGCGGTGCGCCCGCGCGGCCCACAGTCGGTTCGGACACAGCACGAAGAGGTAGAAGGCGAGCGGCAGGGCCGCGTAGACCAGGAAGGCGAGGTCGTAGGCCAGACCGACGCCGTAGATGCGCAGCACATCGAGCGGCGTACTCACCGCCTCGCCCGGATGCAGCAGAAGCAGGGCCGTGCGGGTGAGGAAGAAGACGAGCAGCCAGGCAAGGAGGACGAGCGCGAGAAAACGGGGCTGAGCGTGACGGGGAAGCGGCATGAGGCTTCGTGTCCGGCGAGAGAATTGGGGCCGGAGTGTAGAAAAAGGGCGGTCAAGGGGGCGTCACGCCGAGGTGAAGGAAACGTCAACGAGCGTCCTGCCGGCAAGGAAAACGGCTCAGCCCAGCTTGCGGTAGAGCGTGCGCTCGCGGATGCCCAGGCGCGCGGCCATCGTCTTCTTGTCGCCGCCGAGCTGCTCGAGAAAGGCGGCGTGGTGCGACGCTACGCTACCCGAGATAAGTGGGTGTCCCTTTGTTCGGCTGTGTCCCTTTGTTCTAGTTGCGGGGATTGCCTTTGAGGTGTATAAACACCTATATACTCAAACACTGATGTGGAGGGCATCATGAATACCGTGCGTTGGAACATCGCCGTGTCGCCGGAACTGGATCAGTCCGTGCGCATGTTCCTCGCCGCGCAAGGCGGCGGGCGCAAGGGCGATCTGTCGCGCTTCATCGAGGAAGCCGTGCGCGCCTATCTCCTGGAGCGCGCCGTCGAGCAGGCCAAGACGGCTGCCTCTGGCATGGGCGAGGCCGAGCTGAACGATCTCATCGATGAGGCGGTGCAGTGGGCGCGTGAACACTGATGCGGGTCATCCTGGACACCAACGTGTTGCTCGGTGCGCTGATCTCTCCACACGGCCCGCCCGACGCCATCTATCGCGCCTGGCGTGCGGCGCGCTTCGAGCTGGTGACTTCGAGGGCGCAACTCGACGAACTGCGGCGTGTGAGCCGCTACCCGAAGCTCAAGACCATCTTGCCTGCGCACCGCATCGGCACGATGCTCAACAATATGCAGCGCGCCCTCGTGCTGGAGGTACTTCTGGCCTTGCCGGACGACATCGAGGCAAACGATCCGAACGACACCTTCCTACTGGCGATGGCCCTGGCCGGCGAAGCCGACTACCTGGTAACCGGCGACCGCCGCGCCGGGCTGTTGCAACGCGGCAGCATTGGCCGCGCGCGTATCGTCACGCCGACGACTTTCTGCGCCGAGGCGCTGTAGCGCACCGTGGAGTCGCGCCTGTGGCGGATACCTGACAGATAGGGTTTTCGATGCGCCCAAAACGTGGGCGAGACGACGGTAGACCAAGGAAGAGTCCATACCGCATGAGTCAAAGCAGGCCCCTGAGCCTGCGGTAGAGCGTGCGCTCGCTGATGCCCAGGCGCGCGGCCAGCGCCTTCTTGTCGCCGCCGAGTTGCTCGAGCGCATGGCGCAGGTAGCGCCGCTCGACTTCGTCCAGGGGGAGGATCTCCGCTTCGCTCGCGCGTTCTGGTTCGGTGCATGGCCCGTCGGCGAATCCGGTGAGATGTCGAGGCTCGATCAGCTCGCCGTCTGCGAGCAGGAGCGCCCGTTCGAGGAGATTGCGCAGCTCGCGCACGTTGCCGGGAAAATCGTGTTTCATCAGGCGGGCCATGGCCTCGGGGCTCAAGCGCACCTTGCGCTGCGGGGTGAGCCGCTCGAGCAGGTGGGCCACGAGCAGCGGCAGATCCTCGCGCCGTTCGCGCAGGGGCGGCAGGCGCACGGGAAAGGCGCTGATGCGATAGTAGAGGTCGCGGCGGAACGTGCCGTCTTCCACCATGCGCTGCAGGTCGCGGTGGGTGGCGGCCACCAGGCGGAAATCCGAGCGCAGCGTCTCCACCCCGCCCACGCGCCGGTAGGTGCCCGTCTCCAGCAGACGCAGCAGCTTCACCTGCTGCGTGAGCGGCAGGTCGCCGATCTCGTCGAGAAAGAGGGTTCCGCCGTCGGCAAGCTCGACCAGCCCGGCCTTGCGCTGGGTGGCCCCAGTGAAAGCTCCTTTCTCATGGCCGAACAGTTCGGACTCGAAGAGCGTCTCGGGCAGCCCGGAGCAGTCCAGCGGCACGAAGGGCCGGTCGCGGCGCGGCGAAAGGCGGTGCAGCGCCTGGGCGGCCAGTTCCTTGCCCGTGCCAGATTCGCCCAGCAGCAGCACGGGGGTATTCGACGGTCCGGCCCGTTCGAGGAGTTCCAGCATCTGCAGGAAGGAGGGCGAGCGGCCGACCATGCCCAGCACGGGTGCCGGCAGGTGCTTCCCGCCGAGAAACCGCATCGTCTCGACGAAGAGCGTTGTTTTGTCCGCCGCATCGCGCAGGGGGAGCAGCTCGACCTCGACGAACTCCTCGCCGCGTGGCGTGTGATGGCGATGGATCACACGGCTTGGGCGGCCGCTTTTCCATGCCTGTTGCCGGGGACAGGATTCACCCTGCTGATCGCAGGGGCGGTCGAAGTGGTGTGACACCTCGTAGCAGGTCCGGCCGATTACTTCGGGATTCTCGCCGAACTCGCGACGGTAGGCCGAGTTGGCAGCGAGGATGCGGTAGGCGGTATCGACGACGATGCGAGGTTCCGGTAAGGCTTCGAGCAGCTGGAGCAGTTCGGTGGGGAGCGGCATGACTGACATTCCTGGCAAAAATTTCTGCGTTATTTTGCCATTTTTGTCAGGATTTTGGGGGTCGGCGCCGAGGATGGCGCAGCGCCAGGGGGTAAGGTGCTGGATCATCGGGAGAAATTTTTTTCACCTGTTTTTGGCACATAATTTGCTCATAGAAAAGACGCGGTCTCATTTTTTGTAATTCCTTGAATCGCTTAAATTTTTTGACCATCATCAATTGACGATCCCGATTGGCTTCATTACTATGAGCGAGGGTGTACGCGAGGAGGGCTTCTTCCATGCAAGCGAAAACGGCTGCCCGGCGATTGCGTCGCGAGATCGTCGTGGTGCTGCTGCTCAAACTGATCCTGCTCACCGCCTTGTGGTGGGTCTTCGTTCGCGATGCACGGGTGGAGGTGGGCGCGGAGCGGATGCAGGCCCAGGCCGCCGGGGCGCCTCCCGTCGCTTCCAAGCCTTCTTCTTCGCCGTCTTCTCCGGTTCTTTCCGTTTCGCAGGAGCCATAACATGAACGAAACGCTCGTCGATCTCTCGCGCCTGCAGTTCGCCGCCACGGCGATGTACCACTTTCTCTTCGTGCCGCTCACCCTGGGGCTCACCTGGATGCTGGTGATCATGGAGTCGCTCTACGTGATGACCGGCAAGCAGGTCTACCAGGACATGGTGAAGTTCTGGGGCAAGCTCTTCGGCATCAACTTTGCCCTTGGCGTCACCACCGGCATCACGCTCGAATTCCAGTTCGGCACCAACTGGGCCTATTACTCGCACTACGTGGGCGATATCTTCGGCGCGCCGCTCGCCATCGAGGGGCTGATGGCCTTCTTCCTCGAATCGACCTTCATCGGGCTCTTCTTCTTCGGCTGGAATCGCCTATCACGGCCCCAGCACCTTCTGGTGACGCTGCTCATGGCCGTGGGGACCAACCTGTCGGCGCTGTGGATCCTGGTGGCCAATGGCTGGATGCAGAATCCCGTGGGCTCGGAATTCAGCTTCCAGACCATGCGCATGGAGATGACGAGTTTCTGGGACGTGATCTTCAATCCAGTGGCGCAGGCCAAGTTCGTGCATACCGTCTCGGCCGGCTATGTGACCGGCGCGATGTTCGTGCTCTCGATCTCGGCCTATTACCTCCTGAAAGGGCGGGACCTCGAATTCGCCAAGCGTAGCTTCCGCGTGGCGGCCGCCTTCGGCTTCGCCTCGGCCTGCTCGGTGGTGGTGCTCGGCGACGAATCCGGCTACACCATGGCCGAAACCCAGCAGAGCAAGCTCGCCGCCCTGGAGGCGATGTGGGAGACCGAGCCGGCGCCGGCTGGCCTGAAGCTCCTCGCGGGAATCGACGAAGCCAATCAGCGCAATACCTGGGAGCTCGAGATTCCGTGGGTGCTCGGCATCATCGGCACCCGCTCGCTCGACACGCCCCTTCCCGGAATCAAGGAGATCATCGCGCGCAACCGCGAACGAGTCGAATCCGGGGTGGAGGCGGTCAAGGCGCTCAACGTGTTGCGCCGCGACGCGTCCGACCCCCAGGCGCTGGCGCTCTTCGAAACGCACAAGGAAAACCTCGGTTTCGGGCTGCTGACGCGCAAATACGTGGCGGACATCATGCAGGTCACGCCCGAGATCATGGACAAGGCCGCCGCCTCGACGATACCGCCGGTGAAGCCCCTCTTCTGGACCTTCCGCCTCATGGTGCTGCTGGGCTTTTCCTTCATCGCCCTCTTCGCGGTGGCGCTGTGGTACAGCGTCAAGGACACGTTCGCCGAAAAACGCTGGCTGCTGCGCTGGGCGCTGTACTTCCTGCCGCTGCCGTGGGTGGCTTCTGAGATGGGCTGGTTCGTCGCCGAATACGGCCGGCAGCCCTGGACGATCGCCGAAGTGCTGCCCACCCATCTCTCCGTCTCCACCCTTTCGGTGCAGAGCCTCTACGGGTCGCTTGCCGGTTTCGTCGGCTTCTACACGCTGCTCCTCATCGTCGAGCTCTACCTGATGTTCCGCTTCGGTCGGCTGGGCCCTTCCTCGCTGGGTACCGGACGCTACTACTGGGAACGTCAAGGTGCGCTGCAGTCTGCCTGAAAACCCCTATCTCGGGAGAGGATCATGCTGGATTATGAAACGCTGAAGGTCATCTGGTGGCTGCTCGTCGGCGTGCTGCTCGTCGGCTTTGCCGTGATGGACGGGCACGACATGGGGGTGGGGACGCTGCTGCCTTTCGTCGGCAAGGACGACACCGAGCGGCGCGTCATCATCAACACCGTCGGCCCGCATTGGGACGGCAACCAGGTGTGGTTCATCACCGGCGGCGGGGCGATCTTTGCCGCCTGGCCCTTGGTCTATGCCACGGCCTTCTCGGGCTTTTACTGGGCGATGCTCGCCGTGCTGTGGGCGCTCTTTTTCCGTCCGGTAGGCTTCGACTACCGCAGCAAGATCGACAATGCCACGTGGCGCAAGACCTGGGACTGGGGTCTGTTCGTGGGCGGGGCGGTGCCGCCGCTCATCTTCGGCGTGGCGTTCGGCAACCTGCTGCAAGGCGTTCCGTTCCATTTCGACGCCAACCTCGTGCCCTACTATGAAGGGTCCTTCTGGGGCCTGCTCAACCCCTTCGCGTTGCTCGCCGGGGTGGTGAGCTCGGCCATGATCACTTTTCACGGCGCGGTCTATCTGGCGCATCGCACGGAAGGGGAGATCCAGCAGCGCTCGGTGCACGCAGCACTTCTCTTCGGCGTGATCGCGCTCGCGGCTTTTGCCGCCGCCGGGCTGTGGGTGCAGGCCATTCCTGGCTACGTGATCGCTGCCGGAGCCGATCCAGCCGGCTTGCCCAATCCGCTCGCCAAGGAAGTGGTGCGCGAGGCCGGGGCCTGGATGGCGAATTATCGGCATCAGCCGCTCTTGTGGGCGGTGCCGGCGCTCGCCTTCCTCGGTGGTCTCGCGGCGATGTGGGCGGTGCGAGCCGGTCGTACCTTCTTTGCCTTCTGGGCTTCGAGCGTGATGATCGCCGGCATCATCGGCACGGCCGGGGTGGCGATGTTCCCCTTCGTCATGCCTTCTTCCACCGACCTGCGCTCTTCGCTCACGGTGTGGGATTCGGTTTCGAGCCACCTCACGCTCACGGTGATGTTCTGGGCCACCCTCATCTTCATGCCGCTCATCATCGTCTATACAAGCTGGGCGTACAAGGTGATGGCCGGCAAGGTGACCAAGGCCTACATCCTGGAAAACGAGAAGCAGGCGTACTGAACGGACACAACCCGCGGCGACGCATCCCGCTTCGCCGTCCCGGATCCGAAGGAGATTCATATGTGGTATTTTGCTTGGGCGTTGGGCGTGGGCTTTGCCATCCTCTTGGCCATCGTCGTCGGCCTGTGGTGGGAAGCGCAGGAAGAGGCGAGGGCGCGGCAAGGCCGGGGACAAGGCGATGCAAGCCCCAGTTGAGGCGCAAGAGCAGGGTGCCGAAGAGCCGGGTCGATCGGCCTCGGTCCAGCCGCTGGCGTTAGGGCTGGGAATCGTCTTGATGCTGGTGGGCAGTTTCCGCCCCGATTGGCTGGCCGAGGCTTCCGGGAAGGCGAACCATGGTCTGGCCATGCTGTGGTTCTGGGCGATGGCGGCCGGTTTCGTGCGCGGGGTGGGCTTCATCCCGCGTTTCTGGTTGTGGCGGTGGCTCTTCTCTGGCTGGGCGGCGTTCGCGGCGCTTGCCGCGGCGCTGGCGTGGCGCTTTGCGGGATAAAAAGAAGGGTAGGGAGACAAAAATGAAGGTGGCTGTAACCAGCCAGAACCGCAAGACCGTCACGGGTCATGCGGGGAAGTGCCGCAAGTTCTGGATCTATGACGTCGACGGCGGCGTGATTCGCGAAAAGACGCTGTGCGAACTGCCGCTCGAGCAGACCTTGCATGCGCTGGAGGGTAAGGTGCCGGATCCGCTTCGCGGAATCAGCGCCTTGATCACCCAGGGGGCCGGCATGGGAATGCGTGAGCGGCTGGCCCGCCATGGAATCGAAGTCATCCTGACCCGGCTCGATGATCCCGATGAAGCCGTGTCCGCTTGGCTCGCGGGCCGAGCGAGCGCAGGGGAGAGTCGATGAGCCGCGCGCACGCAGGGAAAGGGGCGCGGCGGCGCAAGGGGGTTGCCGTGCTGTTTGGCACGCTGGCGCTGCTGGGTTCGGGTCTCGCGGCCGCGGCCACGCCGCCTGCCGGGCGATCCTTCTCGACCGCCGATCACAGCCGTTTCGCCGAGCTGCAGGGGCCTTTCAAAAGCGGCGAGGAGGTGACCCAGGCCTGCTTGCAATGCCATACCGAGGCGGCCAAACAGGTGATGGCCACGCGCCATTGGACCTGGGACTATGCCCATCCGCAGACCGGCCAGCGCCTCGGCAAGAAAAACATGGTCAACGGCTTTTGCATCGGCATCGCTTCCAACGAGGCGTTCTGCACGTCCTGCCATGCGGGGTATGGCTGGAAGGACGCTTCGTTCGATTTCTCCTCCGAGAAAAACGTGGATTGCCTGGTGTGTCACGACACGACCGGCACGTACAAAAAGCCGCTGGGGCTGGCCGGACACCCCGCTTATGAGCGTACCGAATATCCGCCGGGTTCGGGAAAATTTTTCGAACCCGTCGATCTGGCTTTCGTGGCCAAGCAGGTCGGAGAACCCAAGCGCGACAATTGCGGATCGTGCCACTACTACGGCGGCGGGGCCGACGGGGTCAAGCACGGTGATCTCGACTCTTCGCTCAATGCGCCTTCGCGCGAGCTCGACGTCCATATGGCCAAGGACGGGCTCAATTTCACCTGTGCCACCTGCCACGAGACGCGGCAGCACGTGGTGCCGGGCAGCCGCGTTGCGATGACGGCGGCCGATGCGCACCCGCCGCGGATGCGCGGCAAGGAAGAAGGGCGCAATCCGGCAACCTGCCAGTCCTGCCATGGCGACGAGCCCCACCCCGGCGACACCGGTGGCTTGCTCGGAGCGGTGAGCAAGGCCGATCAGCTCAATGCGCACACCCGTACCCTCGCCTGCCAGACCTGCCACATTCCGGCGTTTGCGCGCGGCGGCGTGCCGACGAAAATGCAGTGGGATTATTCGACTGCCGGGCAGCTCGACGAGAAGGGTAAACCCATCGTGCGCACCGATGCGTCCGGACACGTCATTTACGACAGCCGCAAGGGCGACTTCGTGCTCGGTGAGAACGTCATTCCCGAATACCGTTGGTTCGACGGTACCGTGAGCTATACGCTGCCCCATGATCGCATCGATCCAAGCAAGCCCGTGCCGATCAACGTCTATCACGGCACCCCTGGCGCGCGGGATTCGCGCATCTGGCCAGTCAAGGTGTTCCACGGCAATCAGCCTTACGACAAGGTCAATCAAACCCTCTTGATTCCGCATCTGGCGATTCCCGACGAAACCGCGTACTGGTACAACTTCGATTGGGAGAAAGCCTTGCGCGCCGGCGCCGAGGGGGGAGGGCCGCCCTATAGCGGTTCCTTCGGGTTCGTGCGCACCGAGATGCTGTGGCCGATCACGCACATGGTCGCGCCCAAGGAAAAAGCGCTCGCCTGCGCCGATTGCCACAAAGAGGGAGGGCGCCTTGGCGGCGTGCCGGGGGTTTGGTTGCCAGGGCAAGATCGCCATCCCCTGTTGGAGCGCATCGGCTTCGGCTTGGCGGGATTTACCTTCGTCGGCGTACTGGGGCATGCTGCGCTGCGCTTTGCCGTGCGGAAAAAAAGGAAGGCGAAATGAACCGCGTCTATCTCTTCAAACGTTTCGAGCGTTTCTGGCACTGGTCGCAAGCCGTACTCATCGTTTCGCTCATGCTGACCGGATTCGAGATCCATGGCGTGTATTCCCTGTTCGGCTTCGAGGCGGCGGTGCGCTTCCACGGCTGGCTCGCGTGGACCTTGGTCACGTTGTGGATCTTCGCCATTTTCTGGCATTTCACTACCGGTGAATGGCGGCAATACATTCCGACCTTGGAGCGTATTGTCCTGATAGCGCGCTACTATGCTTTTGACATCTTCAAGGGGGCGCCTCACCCCTATCATCCGACCCCGCAGCGCAAGCACAACCCCTTGCAGCGATTGGCCTACTTGCTGCTCAAGCTGCTGATCAATCCCTTGATCTGGATCTCCGGACTGCTCTACCTCTACTATCCCTACTGGCGTGATTCGGCCTGGCTCGGTGCGCTTCCCCTGTCGTGGGTGGCGATCGCGCACACCGCCGGTGCCTTCATGATGCTCGTCTTCTTCATCGCCCACGTCTATCTCGCCACCACCGGCCGCACGCCGCTCACCTACATCAAGGCCATGATCACCGGCTGGGAAGAGATCGACGATGCTTCCTCCCCGGCAGCGAATTCCCCTCAACCCTGAAAGGAGCCCCCGATGAAACAGATGCTGTTGCAGGAAAAATATCCCGTTTTCGTGCTCGAGCTCGACAAGAAGGAGACGAATTATCGTAACGTCGATGAGATCGTCGCTTACCTGAAGGAGAAAATCGCCGAGAATCCAAAGGTGCAGTTCCTTGGCGTGTTCGATCACCTGGCGCATACCCGGAGAATCGGCGGCGAGATCATGCCGGGGATGCAGGCCGCCGTCGATGTGCTATTCTGCTTCGGGCTGGCTTTGCCCAATCCCTTGGTCTTGGCGGTGCGGCCTCGTTCGATCGGCGTGGCCGATCTCGGCGACAAGTTCGTGCTCAGCTTCATGGAGGCACCGATGCCGCCGGCCAACGAAGCGATGGAGGCCTGGGTGCGGGGGCTGCGCACTGCTGCTTGAAGGCGGTGCGGATACGCTCATCGGAGTAAAAAAACTACAAGCCAGAGCGCCCTGGGGGGGCGCTTTGACGTGCGAGGTCAGGCAATGAACGACGCTACCCTTCCTTCTTCCCGGATCAAGAACTTCCCCGTGGCATGGTTCTCCATGATCATGGGCTTCACGGGATTTGCCATCGCCTGGATGCGGGCCGAGACGGTCTACGACGTTGGTTTCGCCCCCAGCTGCGTGCTGCGTTGGGTCGCCTTGGGCTTGTTCTTCTTGGTGGCGGTGCTGTATGCGGCCAAGGCGGTGAAATATCCCGGCGCGGTGCGCGAGGAGTTCACCCACCCGGTCAAGCAGGCGTTCGGCCCGACGATCTCGATCGGCATGATCCTGCTGTCGATCGCGCTGCTGCACGATGCGCCGCGCCTCTCCTTCTGGTTGTGGAGCATCGGCACCGTGCTGCACCTGGCACTCACGCTCTATGTGATGTCGTCGTGGATGCATCACACGAAATACGAAATCACGCACATGAACCCGGCGTGGTTCATCCCCGTGGTGGGGAACATCCTCGTGCCGATCGCCGGGTTGCACCACGCGCCGGCCGAAGTGTCGTGGTTCTTCTACAGCGTCGGCCTCTTTTTCTGGCCGGTGCTCACGGCGATCCTCTTCTACCGTCTCATCTTTCATACCAGCCTGCCCGAGCGCTTTGTGCCGACGCTGTTCATCTTTATCGCGCCGCCGGCGGTGGGGTTCATCTCCTGGTACAACCTGGGTGGACAGGTCGACGCCTTCGCGCACGTGCTCTACGGCGTGGCACTCTTTTTCGCGCTGCTGCTTGCGGTGCAGGCGAATTACTTCGTGCGGCTGAAGTTCTTCCTGTCGTGGTGGGCGTATTCCTTTCCGCTCGCGGCGCTCACCATCGCAACCCTGATCATGGCCAAGGAGACGGGCTTGGGCTGCTACCGCGTGCTGGGGGTCGTACTGCTGGCGGTCCTGACCCTGCTCATCGTGCTGCTGCTGGTGCGCACCGCCATTGCGGTGGCGCGGCGCGAGATCTGCGTCGAGGGGCATTGAGCGCTCAGCTGAGCACTGCCACCGCCTTGATCTGGGCCCACAGGCGCGTACCGGGGCGCACGCCGAGCGCTTCGGCCGAGCGCCGTGTGATGCGGGCAAGCAAGGGGGTTGGGCCCACCTGTAACCGGACCAGGGCATGGGCGGCGTCCAGTGCCCGCACTTCCTGCACCACGGCGGGGAGGCGGTTGAGGAGGGAACTGTCCGCGTGCTCGGTGAGCGCCAGGCTGACGTCGCGGGCGCGTACTTGCAGCCGAATTTTCGTGCCCGGCGGCTCCTGGCGGTGCGGTACGAGCAGCGTGCCTCCTTCGAATTCCACCGTCAGCAAGGCATAGGTCGCGTCATGGTCGACGACCGCCCCTTCGATCACTACGGCGGCGTCTTCGTCACAGGCCAAAGGCAGATCGAGCCGCGCCAGCGTCTCCTGCAAGGGGCCGCTCACGCGCACGCGCCCGCCTTCGAGCAGGACGAGGTGGTCGGCGAGCCGGCCGACCTCTTCGGGGGCGTGCGAGACATAGAGCATGGGAATGTCGAGGGTTCGCTTTACTTGCGCGAGGTAGGGCAGGATCTCCGCTTTGCGCTCCCGGTCGAGAGAGGCGAGCGGTTCGTCCAAGAGCAGCAGCCGCGGCGAGGTGAGGAGCGCCCGGGCGATGGCCACGCGCTGGCGCTCGCCGCCCGAGAGGCGCGCCGGCAGGCGGGTGAGCAGGGGGGCGAGACCGAGCAGATCCACCGCCTCCTCGAAGGCGATGCGCCGTTCGCTCGGCGGGATGCGCTGCCAGCCGAAACGCAGGTTGGCGGCCACGTCGAGGTGCGCGAAGAGGTTGGCTTCCTGGAACACGTAGCCGATGGCCCGGCGATGGGGCGGGACGAAACGGATCTCGTCCTGCCACAGCGCGCCATTGACGCGCACGTAGCCCTCGCGATGCCGGTCGAGCCCGGCGAGGGCGCGCAGCAGGCTGGTCTTGCCGGAGCCCGAAGGACCGAAGAGGGCGGTGACGCCGCGCCCCGGAAGGTCGAGCTCCACCTCCAGGGTGAAACCGGGATAGGCGAAGCGAAAGCGCGCCTCGATGCGCGCGTTAGCGCCCGGGGGTGGATTTGCCGCGTCCATAGAGCACCAGCAGGACCGCGAAGCTCAGGCCGAGCATCACGGCGGAGAGGGCGTGCGCCTGCTCATAGGCGAAGGCTTGCACGTGATCGTAGATCTGCACCGAGACCACTTTCGTGCGGCCAGGAATGTTCCCTCCCATCATCAGGACTACGCCGAATTCGCCGATCGTGTGGGCGAAGCTCAGTACCGCTGCCGTGAGAAAGCCAGAGCGCGCGAGCGGCAGCACGACGTGGATGAAGCAGTCCCACGGACCGGCACGCAGGGTGGCCGCTGCTTCGAGCGGCGCTTCCCCCAGCGCGGTGAACGCCTGCTGCAAGGGCTGCACCGCGAACGGCAGGGAGGCCAGCACCGAGGCGACGACGAGGCCGGAGAAGGTAAACGGCAGGATGCCCAGCCCGAGCGCCTGGGTCAGCTTGCCCACGGGTCCGACCGGACCGAGAAGAATGAGCAGGTAGAAGCCCAGCACCGTGGGCGGGAGTACGAGCGGCAGCGCGACGAGCGCCGCGACCGGCCCTTTCCAGGGGGAGCGGGTGCGGGCGAGCCACCACGCGAGCGGCGTGGCGAGCGCGAGGAGCAGCGCCGTCGTCGTCGCGGCCAGCGCCAGGGTCAGGCGGATCGCCTGCCAGTCCTCGGCGGTGAGCGTCATCCGGCGCCTGCCTCACTCATAGCCGTAGGCGCGGATCAGGGCGCGGGCCGCCGGCTCCTGCAGGTAGGTGAGCAGACGGGCGACGGCCTCGGTGGGGCGGCCGTCCTTCGCGCCGGGCAGCAGGATCACCGCATCTTGCCGGATCGGCGGATAGAGCGTCTGGGGCACGAGCCACAGCGAGCCGGGGCGCAACCTTCCCGGCGCCTCGTAGACTTGCGCCAGGGCGACGAAACCGAGTTCGGCGTTGCCGGAGGCGACGAACTGGAACGCCTGGCCGACGTTCTCGCCCAGCACGAATTTCGCCACCAACGGCTCATGCACTCCGAGCGCCTGCATGGCTGCCATCGCCGCGGCGCCGTAAGGGGCATGGCGCGGGTTGGCGAGCGCGATCCGGTTGAAGTTGCCGCGCCGCAGCACTTCGCCACCCTCGTCGACGAGGGCGGGATCGGGGCTCCAGAGGGCGAGTTTGCCGACGGCGTAGGTGATGCGGCTGCCCGCCAGCGCGTAGCCTTCCTGCTCGAGCCGGGCAGGGGTTTCCTGGTCCGCGGCCAAGAGGACGGCGAACGGCGCGCCGTTGCGGATCTGGGCATAGAAATTGCCCGTCGCGCCAAACGAGAGCTGGAGTTCATGGCCGGTGTCGCGCCGGAAGCGTTCGGCAAGCTCGCGCATGGGGGCGGTGAAGTTTGCTGCCACCGCTACCGCGATCGTGTCGGCAAACGCGTAGGGTGCCGCGAGCAGCAGAACGAACAGAAACAGGAAGCGGCGCATCGCGATCTCCTCCGTTCAAGGTGCCCGGGCAGCTGCCCGGGCACGGGAGGATTAGATCACACCTTGGGCGAGCATGGCGTCGGCCACCTTGGCGAAGCCGGCGATGTTGGCGCCGTCGCTATAGCTCACCGTGCCGTCCTCGCGCTGGCCGTACTGCAGGCAGGCGGCGTGGATGCCCTGCATGATCTTCTTGAGCCGCGCGTCGACCTCTTCGCGGGTCCAGGAAAGGCGCATGGCGTTCTGGCTCATCTCCAGGCCCGAAGTGGCCACGCCGCCGGCGTTGCTCGCCTTGCCCGGCGCGTAGAGTACGCCGCGGTGCTCGAAGATCTTCACCGCTTCCGGCGTGCAGGGCATGTTCGCGCCCTCGGCCACCGCCACCACGCCGTTTTCCACCAGCGTCATGGCATCGTCGGCATCGAGCTCGTTTTGCGTCGCGCACGGCAGCGCCACGTCCACCGGCACGTTCCACGGCTTGGCCCCCGGGATGAAGGTGGCGCCGACGAGCTGGGCGTATTCCGAGACGCGCCCGTAGCGGTGGTTCTTCACTTCCATGAGGATGGCGAGTTTTTCCGGCGTGAATCCTTCTTCGTCGATCACCGTGCCGCTGGAGTCCGAGCAGGTGAGGGGCTTCGCCCCCATCTCCATGAGCTTCTCGATGGCGTACTGGGCGACGTTGCCCGAGCCCGACACCGCCACGCGCATCCCTTCCAGACCGCGGCCGGCATGGCGCAGCATCTCGTCGACGAAGTACACCGTGCCGTAGCCGGTGGATTCGGGCCGGATGAGGGAACCGCCATAGGAGAGCCCCTTGCCGGTGAAGACGCAGGAGGAGTCGTTGGTGAGCTTCTTCATCATGCCGACCATGAAGCCGACTTCGCGCCCGCCCACGCCAATGTCCCCAGCGGGCACGTCGGTGTCGGCGCCGATGTGGCGGTAGAGCTCGGTGACGAAGGCTTGGCAGAAGCGCATCACTTCACCCGGGCTCTTGCCCTTGGGGTCGAAGTCGGAACCGCCCTTGCCGCCGCCCATGGGCAGCGTCGTGAGGGCGTTCTTGAACGTCTGTTCGAAGGCAAGGAACTTGAGGATGGAGAGATTCACCGAGGGGTGGAAACGCAACCCGCCCTTGTAGGGGCCGATGGCCGAGCTGTGCTGGATGCGGTAGCCGCGGTTGACCTGCACTTCGCCGCGATCGTCCACCCAGGAGACGCGGAACATGATGACGCGCTCGGGTTCGACGAGACGCTCGAGCAGCGCGTGCTGCGCGTAGCGGGGATGCTGCGTGATGAAGGGCCAGAGGCTTTCCATCACCTCGGTCACCGCCTGCAGGAACTCGGGCTGACCGGGGTTGCGTTGCGCAACATAGTCGAGAAAGCTTTGCAGCGTGGAGTATTTCATGGCTTGATGCCTTTCAGGGTGAGAACAACGGGCCGGTGCGCAGCGCACGCCCTTCGCCCCGCACCAAATCTGATAATTATCGCACCGTTGTGGTGAAACGATGCACCAGTTTGGAGCCTGGTGCTTTTTTCTCACCCCATTCCCATTCGGCGTGGCAGCCACAGCGCCAATTCTGGGAAGACGATCATCGCCGCAAGGCCCAGGAGCATCGCCAGCACGAACCACAGCACCCAACGGAAGGTCTCTTCCATGCGAATGCCGGCGATGCGCGAGGTGATCATCAACGCCAGCGCCATCGGCGGCGTGAATTGCCCGATCGCGAGGTTGATCGTCATCATCACGCCGAACCAGACGAGATCCCAGCCCATGGTCTGGGCGATCGGAACGAGCAGCGGCAGGAGGATGAGGAAGATCGAAATCGCGTCGAGAAACATCCCGGCGACGAGCAGCAACACGTTGATCGACACGAGCATCAATACCGGGCTCGAATGGAAGGCGACGAGCATGGAAGCGGCTGCGTCGAAGATGCCCAGCGTATTGCCGGCCCAGGCGAATACCGAGGCGATGCCGATGATCATCAGCACGACGGCGGAGAGCTCTCCGGCATCGACGAGGATGCGGAACAGCCCTTTGAGCTCGAGGCTGCGGTAGATGAAAACCCCGACGAACGCACCATAGGCCACCGCCACCACTGCCGCTTCGGTGGGGGTGAAGAGTCCGGTGCGCAAGCCGCCGAGGATGATGACCGGTGCGAGCAACCCCCAGATGGCCTCGAAGAAACTCTTTCCCAGGGGAGGGCGCTCGCGGCGTTCGCCGCGGCCGTAGCCGTGGCGGCGGCTGATGAGGAGCGCCGGGATGAGCAGGCACAGCGCGGCGATGATTCCGGGGATCAATCCGGCGGCGAAAAGGGCTGGAACCGTGGCCGCCGGGACCATCACGCTATAGACGATGAAGGCCACCGACGGCGGAATGATGATGGCCGTGGAGCCGGCGGCGGCGATGAGGCTGGCGGAGAACCCTTTGGGGTAACCTCGCGCGATCATGGAGGGCAGCATCACCGAGGCGACCGCGGCGGCATCGGCCGGCCCCGAGCCGGAAATGCCGCCGAGCAGCATTGAAACCAGCACGGCGACGACGGCGTGCGAGCCGGTCCATTCGCCGACCAGCGCACTGATGAAACGCACGAGGCGCAGCGCGACGCCGGAGCGCTCGAAGATCATGCCAGCGAGGATGAACATCGGGATCGCCAGCAGGGGATATTTGGCGATGCCAGCATAGAGGTTGGTGGGGACGGCGAGTTGGTCGAACCCGGCCAGGGCGAGCACTGCGACGCTGGCGAGCCCCAGACCAACGGCAAGCGGCATGCCGGCAAGGAGTGCGAGCAGGAAGAGGGAGACGAGCGTGGCTCCGATCATCGCGTTCCCCGGAATCGCGCCAGAGCAAGGCGCGCGGCGATGACAAACGACAGCAGCGGGAACCAGATCGTGTACCACCACTGCGGCACACCCAGCGCCGGCGAGGTTTCCTCGAAACGGAACTGATCGTAGGTGAGGCGCGCCGCATACCAGGTAATAAACAGATAGAGGGCGACAGTGACGAGGGCGTCGAGCCGTGCCGCGAAGAAGCGCCATCGTCGCGGCAAGCGTTCGACGAAGAAGGTGACGCGGATGTGTCGGTCGTGCAGATAGGCAGGGACCGAGCCGAGGAAAGCCAGCACGGGCAAGAGCGCGATCGACAGCTCTTCGGTGGCGGCGATGGATTGGGCGGTGAAGTAGCGCACGACGACGTTGGCAAAGGTGATGGCGACGATCACGGCCATCACCAGGCCGACGATGATCTGTTCCCAGGAATAGGCGTGCGCTTCTGCAGCGGCGACGGTGGATTCTTCAGGGGTTTGCATGCTCGACTCGAACTCGTTGGATGCCAGGGCCGCATCGCGGCCCCGTGGAGAGACGGTCTCAGCGTTTGCCGATGTCCTCTTCGGCTTGTTTGACGAGATCGGCGCCGATCTTGTCTGCCCATTCCTTGTAGACGCCAGCGGTGGCCTGGCGGAAAGCATCGCGCTCGGCCGGTGTCAGATGCACGATCTCGACGCCGTTGGCGGCGATCTCTTTGAGCAGGCTGTCGTCCTCGGCCGTGATGCCAGCGCGGGCACGAGCGATCTCTTCGCGCGCGGCTTGCTGCGCCGCCTCGAGCACGAGCTGGCGATCTTGCGGCGTCCAGCTGTTCCAGACGGTCTTGTTCACGGCGAAGATCAAGGGGTCGGCGACGTAGCCCCAAAGCGTGAGGTATTTCTGCCCTACCGTGTGCAGTTTGGCGGCATTGAAGACGGCCAGCGGGTTCTCTTGGCCATCGACGGCGCCGGTGGCCATCGCCGGCAGGGCATCGGCCCAGCTCATCTGCGTCGGGTTGGCGCCCAAGGCATTGAAGGTGGCGAGAAAGAGCGGCGAGCCGACCACGCGAATCTTCAGGCCGACGAGATCCTTGGGCGTGTGGATGGGGTGCTTGGAATTCGAGATCTCGCGAAAGCCGTTCTCACCCCAGGCGAGCGGCACCACGTCGCGTTCGGCGAGCGTGTCGAAGAGCTTCTTGCCGACGCGTCCCTGCGTGAGCGCTTCGAGCGCGCGCTGATCCGGCATCAGGAAGGGCAGCGCGAAGAGATTGAGCTCTTTGACCTGCGGCGACCAGTTGATCGTCGAACCGACGGCCATGTCGATCACGCCCTGGCGCAGCGCGGTGAATTCCTTGGTCTGATCGCCCGAGACGAGCGAGGCGCCGGGATAGACTTTGATTTTGATGCGCCCTTGGGTTTTTTCGTCGACGAGTTCGGCCCACCGTTTGGCGCCCCAGCCCCAGGGAAAAGCCTCGCCGAGCACGGTGGAGAGTTTGTACTCATCCTTGTACGGCCCGGCGGCCGCGGCGGGTTTGCCCAGGCCGAGCAAGGTGGTGCCCAGCAAGGCGGCGAACAGGGCGGTGGTGAGCCAGCGTCGGGTTTTCATCGAAGTCTCCTCTCCAGGGTGTTGTCGTGAGGGTTGCGGGGATGCCTTGAGGGCAGGATCCAGATTCGGCCATTCGGGTTCTGAAAAACCCTATCGTAAAGTATCACCGCAGCGGCTGATGGAGTCAATCATGATTTCCCTCGATATACTGCCAAGCCCCGCAGTGGCATCGGCATGTCGGGTTGTCCGTGCGAAAATCCGCTTTTTGCGCTGAAGGATGGTGGATGTGATCGAATTCGACGGCGTGCGCAAGACGTACCGTGTCCGGGGGCAGGAGGTCCTGGCGCTGGAAGTCGAGCGGCTGACGATCGAACGAGGGGAGGTATTCGGCATCGTCGGGCATTCCGGTGCCGGGAAATCCACGCTGCTTCGCCTCGTCAATCTGCTCGAGCGCCCCAGCCAGGGGCGCGTCGTGGTGGAGGGCGAGGACGTCACCCGCCTCGCCCCGGCGCAGCTGCGCGCCTTCCGCCGGCGCATCGGCATGATCTTCCAGCATTTCAACCTGCTCTCGTCGAAGACGGTGGCGGAGAACGTCGCCTTTCCCTTGAAGATCGCCAGCACCGAATCCAGGGCTGCCATCGCGGCGCGGGTCGAGGAGCTGCTCGCCCTGGTCGGCTTGAGCGAGCACGCGGGCAAATATCCTGCCCAGCTCTCCGGCGGGCAGAAGCAGCGCGTGGGCATTGCCCGGGCGCTGGCCTGCCGGCCCTCCATCCTGCTGTCGGACGAGGCCACCAGCGCCCTCGATCCGCAGACCACCCGTTCGGTGCTGCAGCTGCTCTCCGACATCAACCGCCGCCTGGGGCTCACCATCGTGCTCGTCACGCACGAGATGGACGCGGTGCGGCGCGTGTGCGACCGGGTCGCGGTGATGGACGGTGGCCGGGTGGTGGAGACGGGGCCGGTGAGCGAGGTCTTCCTCCATCCACGACATCCCACGACCCGGGAGTTCGTGCTCGAGAGCGAGCACGTCGATACGCAGGAATTCCAGGAGAGCCTGCAGCAGGCAGCGGGGCGCGTGGTGCGGCTGACGTTCAAGGGAGCGGCGACCTACCGGCCGCTGCTGGGCGAAGTGGTGCGCCGCTTCGGGGTGGATTTCAGCATCCTCGCCGGGCGCATCGATCACATCAAGGACGTTCCGTACGGTCAATTGACTCTGTCGCTCGTCGGCGGCGACGTGGAGGAGGCGCTGCGGGCGCTCGCCGAGGCGGGGGTGGATGTGGAGGTGCTGCGGTGATGACGCAATGGCTGGTCAACGTGGATTGGCTGGAGATCGGCCGGGCCTGCTGGGATACGCTGGTCATGGTGGGGGTGTCGCTCTTCTTCGCCGTGCTGCTGGGGCTGCCGCTGGGGATCGCGCTCTTTCTCACGGGCAAGCGCCAGCTGCTGGAGCAGCCGCTCGTCTATGCGGTGCTCTCTTTCGTGGTGAATCTGCTGCGCTCCGTGCCCTTCGTGATCCTGCTCATCGTCATGATCCCGGTCACCGTCGTGCTGGTGGGCACCTCGCTGGGCGTGCCAGGGGCGATTCCGCCCTTGGTGGTGGGCGGGGCGCCGCTCTTTGCCCGGCTGGTGGAGGCGGCGCTGCGGGAGGTGGATCGGGGCATCGTCGAGGCGACGCAGGCCATGGGGGCGACGGTGCCGCAGATCGTCTTCGGGGCGCTGCTGCCCGAGGCTTTGCCGGGGATCCTCGCCGGAGTCACCGTCACCTCCATCACCCTGGTGTCGTATGCCGCCATGTCGGGGGTGATCGGCGGCGGCGGCCTCGGGGACCTGGCCATCCGTTTCGGCTACCAGCGTTTCCAGACCGACGTGATGGTCATCACGGTGGCGCTGCTGGTGGTGCTGGTGCAGCTGCTGCAGATGCTGGGCGACCGGCTTGTGCTGCGTTTCAGCCGCCGTTAGCGTGGCAACGGATTTTTTTCTTCACCCAAGGAAGGAGTGTCGTGCCATGAAATGGAAAAACGCCTTGTTGATTCTGAGCGCCTCGCTTGGCCTCGTTCCGGCCGCCTGGGCCGAAAAACTGTCGGTGGCGGCCACGCCCGTGCCGCACGCCGAGATCCTGGAGTACGTCAAACCCATGCTCGCCAAGGAAGGGGTGGAGCTGGAGGTGCGGGTGTTCACCGACTACGTCCAGCCCAACATCCAGGTGGCGCAAAAGCGCATGGACGCCAATTTCTTCCAGCACAAACCCTATCTGGACGAGTTCAACAAGGATCGCGGCACCGACCTGGTGGCGGTGGCCGGGGTGCACATCGAGCCTTTCGGCGCCTATTCCCGCCGCATCAAGAAGCTCGACGAGCTCAAGGAAGGCGCCGTCGTGGCCATTCCCAACGATCCGACCAACGGCGGGCGGGCGCTTCTGCTGCTGCAGCGCGCCGGACTCATCACGCTCAAGGATCCGGGAAAGATCACCGCTACGCCGCGGGACATCGCCGACAATCCCAAGCGGCTGGGCTTCAAGGAGCTGGAAGCGGCCACGCTGCCGCGCATCCTCGACCAGGTCGATCTGGCCCTCATCAACACCAACTATGCGCTGGAGGCCGGACTCAATCCCACGAAAGACGCGCTCGTCATCGAGGGGGCCGATTCGCCCTACGTGAACGTGCTGGTGGCCCGGCCGGACAACAAGGACGGCGAGGCCATGCAAAAACTCGTGCGCGCCTTGCACTCGGAGGCGGTGAAGCGCTTCATCCTCGAGAAGTACCAGGGGGCTGTGGTGCCGGCGTTTTGAGCCGAGGCCGCTGATCCGCTCCAGAGTGGACGGATCGGTTCGCGGAATGCACTGAAACGGTGCGTTCGCGCGCGGGAGCGCGCCAGGGGCGGCCCGATCCCGTCGCGCTCCATCGTTCGGATTTCTCGATTCCGTAGCACCAGCCTGGGGGGACGCGGTTCGTTGCCGCGTCCCCTTTTCGCTTTTCCTGCATTTTGGCACGTTCCGTGCTTATGTCGTGGTGGGCATTCCCGCTACGGAGAAGAATCATGAAATTCGTCATGGCGATCATCAAGCCGTTCAAGCTCGACGAGGTGCGCGAGGCGCTCTCGGAAAATGGCGTGCAGGGGCTCACGGTGAGCGAGGTCAAGGGGTTCGGCCGGCAGAAGGGGCACACGGAGCTCTACCGCGGGGCGGAGTACGTGGTCGATTTCCTGCCCAAGGTGAAGCTCGAAGTGGCCATACCGGACGAGCTGCTCGAGCAGGTGCTTGAGGCGATCGAGAAGTCTGCCTTCACGGGGAAGGTGGGCGACGGAAAGATCTTCGTCTTCGAACTCGCGGAGGCGGTTCGCATCCGCACCGGCGAGACCGGGACGGCGGCGCTGTGATCTGGACGATGAGGAGAATCATCATGATGAAGAAGAAGTGGTTCGGCGGGGTCGGCTCCTTGGTGGCTCTGGCAACGGTCTCCCTGCCTTCCTGGGCGCAGGAGGCGGCCAGCACGGCCGCGCCCGTGGTGCATCGCGGTGACGTCGCCTGGATGATGACCTCTACCCTGCTGGTGCTGATGATGATCGTGCCGGGCTTGGCGCTCTTCTACGGCGGCATGGTACGGGCGAAGAACGTGCTCTCCGTGCTCATGCAGGTGCTGATGGTGACGGCGCTGGTGCTCGTGCTGTGGGCCTGCTATGGCTATAGCCTCGCCTTCACCGAGTCGATGCCCTGGCTGGGGTCGTTTTCCAAGGTGTTCCTCGCCGGCGTCACGCCCGACAGCCTGGCCGACACCTTTACCGCCGAGGTGAAGCTGCCGGAATACGTCTATGTCGCCTTCCAGGGGACGTTTGCCGCCATCACCTGCGCGCTGGTGGTCGGGGCCTTTGCCGAGCGCATCAAGTTTGCCGCGGTGATGGTCTTCATGGTGCTGTGGTTCACCTTCTCCTACCTGCCGATCGCGCACATGGTCTGGGGGCCGGGCGGATGGCTGCTCGGCGCCGGGGCGATCGACTTCGCCGGCGGCACGGTGGTGCACATCAATGCCGGCGTGGCCGGGCTGGTGGGCGCGATGCTCGTGGGCAAGCGCATCGGCTATGGGCGGGAGGCGCTTGCGCCGCACTCCCTGCCGCTCACCATGGTGGGGGCCTCGCTCTTGTGGGTGGGCTGGTTCGGTTTCAACGCCGGCTCCAACCTGGAAGCGACTTCGGGCGCGACGCTCGCCTTCCTCAACACGCTGCTCGCCACGGCGGCGGCGGTGCTCTCCTGGAGCGCGGCCGAGGCGCTCGTCAAGGGCAAGCCTTCCATGCTCGGGGCGGCTTCGGGCGCGGTGGCCGGGCTCGTGGTCATCACGCCGGCCTGTGGCACGGTGGGCCCGATCGGCTCGATCGTGATGGGCTTGATCGGCGGCGTAGCCGGGCTGTGGGGCGTGAGCGCGCTCAAACGCTGGCACGGCATCGACGATTCGCTCGATGCCTTCGGCGTGCATGGGGTGTGCGGCATCGTGGGGGCGTTGCTCACCGCGGTCTTCACTTCCCCTGCCCTGGGCGGCACGGGCAACGGCAAGGCGGATTTCTCCGTGATGCATCAGCTGTGGGTACAAGGTTGGGGCGTGCTCACCACCATCGTGGTGAGTGGCGTGGTGGCTTTCCTCGCCTACAAGATCGCCGGTGCGCTCACCGGGGGCTTGCGCGTGAGCGAGGAAGAAGAGCGCGAGGGGCTGGACGTGGCTACCCACGGCGAGACGGCCTACCGCCTATAGTCTCCTCTCCGACGGCGATTCCCGTCGTTGCCCCCGGTGATGAACCGGGGGCTTTTTCTTGGCCTGGACCCAGGGGTCGTGCTAGCATGGGGGCATCCGTCCGGTTGCACGCCGCCCATGAAAGACACGAGCCGTCTGATCCTCACCTATACGATGGAAGTGTCCCTTCCCGAGCCTTTGCAGAAGATGCCACGCGCCGATCTGGCGCGCATCGTCGATGGTCTGCTCGGCGACGTGGTGCATCAGGGCTTGAAGGCGGTGGCGACGAAGCGCCTGCAGGGTAGCGGCATCATGATCCACAAGATGCAGCACCACGTCGATGTCGAACGGCCCCGGCGCGAGCCGGGTCAGACGATTCCCAAGGAGCTGCTGGTGCGCGCGGCACCGCACCTCACCGACGAGGAGCTCGCCGAGCTGGAGGCGCGCGTGGGCAACGTCCCTTTCCTTGCCGAGGAGGAGCTGGAGAAGCGCTTGCGCACCCAGGCGCTGAAGCTGTGCAACGACGTGCGGCTCGCGCCGGTCGTGGTGCGCGGCGTGCGGCCCAACGACGAGCCGCTCGAAACCGAGGCGCAGCTCAATTTCACCCACGGTTCGGTCTTCTTCGACGAGTCGCAGCGCAACCTGCGGCTGAAGGCGAACGCACCCGTGGAGGTCCTGCTGCCGGGCGCAGAAACGCCCGTTCTCGGCCGCTATCTCGGAACCACCTTGGGTGGACCGGTAGTGGAAGTTCCCCTCCACCTGCTCGCGCCTTATCGCGACTTCCTGCTCGCCGCCTGGCAGGGCGGACGCGGCTGAGCCTCTTCTGCCGCGTAGGGGCCGGGGGCCTTGCGCTCCGTGGTATGCTGCATTTCACCGTCCCTTTGTGGTGAGTTCCACGATGTCGTCCATGAGCCGAAGGAACAGGTCTTTTCATGCGCAGTCGCCCCTGGAGGTGACCGAGCAGTTGGCCACGAATCTGCAGTGTGGCCTGACCCAGGCCGAGGCCGAGCGGCGGCTCGCCGTCCATGGCCCGAACCGCTTGCCGGAAGAGCCGCCCGATCCGGCCTGGCTGCGGCTGCTGCGCCAGTTCCACAATCCCCTGATCTACGTGTTGCTGGTGGCGGGAATCTTGACGGCCTACCTCGGGCACTGGATCGATGCGGCGGTGATCTTCGCGGTGGTGATCGTCTCGGCGGTGCTGGGCGCGCTCCAGGAGGGGAAGGCCCAGCGGGCGCTCGCGGCGGTGAAGTCGATGCTGGCGCAAACCGCGGTGGTGATCCGCGACGGACGGCGGCGTCAGATCGCTGCCGAGGAGCTGGTGCCGGGTGACCTCGTCTTCCTCGAATCGGGGATGGTGGTGCCGGCCGACTTACGTCTGGTTGCCGCGCGCCGGCTGGCCGTGGACGAGGCCGTGCTCACGGGGGAATCGCTGCCGGTGGAGAAGGATCCGGAGCCCGTCGACGAGGCGGCTCCGCTCGCTGAGCGACGCTGCATGGCCTACAGCGGCACCACGGTGGTGCGTGGCCAGGGCCTGGGGGTGGTGGTAGCCACGGGCGGGGACAGCGAGCTCGGGCGCATCGGCAAGCTGGTGGCCAGCGTCTCGCGGCTGGAAACGCCGCTCACCCGCCGCTTGACGCGGTTCGCCCAGGGTGCGGCGGCGGTGATCGTGGGCGTGTCGGCGCTGCTCTTCGCCTGGGCCTATTGGGGGCTGGGGCAGCCGCTCGACGAGATCTTCCTTGCGGTGGTGGGGATCGCGGTGGCGGCCATCCCCGAGGGATTGCCGGCCATCGTCACCATCATCCTGGCAATCGGCGGACAGCGATTGGCGCAGCACCAGGCCATCGTGCGCCGCCTGCCGGCGGTGGAGACGCTCGGATCGGTCACCGTGATCTGCACCGACAAGACGGGGACGCTGACGCGCAACCAGCTCACCGTCACCTCGGTGCTGCTGCCGCACGACAGCGTGGAGGTGTCGGGTTCGGGCTATGAGCCGACGGGAGCGTTCCTGCGCGACGGACGCCCGCGGCTGCCGGAGAGCGTGCGCGGCCTGGTGCGGCTTGCACGCGCCTCGCTGCTGTGCAACGACGCCGCGCTCCATGCGGATGCCGAAGGGCACTGGCATGGCGAAGGGGACCCGCTCGAAGTCGCCCTCATGAGCATGGCGCTGAAGGCGGGGCTGGACCCAGAGCGCGAGCGCCGCTGCTGGCCGCGGGTCGACCTGATCCCCTTCGAGCCGGAACGGCGCTGGATGGCGACGCTCAATCGCGATCATCACGGGAATCACGTGATTTTTCTCAAAGGGGCACCCGAAGTGGTGTTGGCGCACTGCTACAGCGATGCCGACGGCCAGCCGCTCGACATGGCCGGCTGGGGAGAGCGGCTGATGCGCGAAGCGGCCAAGGGGCGGCGGATGATCGCGCTCGCCTGGAAACGGCTGTCCAGTCCCAAGGAGGCGCTGAGTCTGGAGGACGTCAACGGCGGCTTTGCCCTGCTGGGCGTAGTGGGGCTGGAGGATCCGCCGCGGCCGGAAGCGAAGGAGGCGATCCGCGAGTGCCACGAGGCCGGCATCCGGGTGCTGATGATCACGGGCGATCACCCGGTCACGGCCCAGGCGATCGGGCAGATGCTGGGACTGCGCGCCGAGGCGCCCCTCACCGGCGTGGAGATCGAACGGCTCGACGACGCGGCCCTGGGCGCGCGCATCGCCGAGACGGACGTCGTCGCACGGGCCGCGCCGGAGCACAAGCTGCGTCTGGTGCGGGTGCTGCAGGGGCAGGGCCACATCGTGGCCATGACCGGCGACGGGGCCAACGACGCGCCGGCGCTGCAGGCGGCCGACATCGGAGTGGCCATGGGCAAGCGCGGCACCGATGCGGCGCGTCAGGCTTCGGCCATGGTGCTCGCCGACGACAACTTCGCCACCATCGCCCAGGCCGTGCGCTGGGGGCGCGTGGCCTACGACAACATCAAGAAGGCGCTGCTCTTCGTGCTGCCGACGAATGTGGCGCAGGCGTTGGTCGTGGCGATCGCGCTGGCGGCGGGCTGGTCGCTGCCGATCTCGGCCACGCAGATCCTGTGGGTGAACCTGGTGACGGCGGTGACGCTGGCGATCGCCGTGGCGTTCGAGATGCCGGAACCGGACGTGATGCAGCGCCCGCCGCGCCCGCCGGTCGAGCCTTTGGTCACGGGGGCCATGGCGTGGCGCGTCGTCTTCATCGGCGTGCTGATCTGCCTCTTGTCCTACGGCGCCTACGGTATCTCCCTCGTGCGCGAGCTCGGCGAGGACTTCGCCCGCACGGCGGCCACGCATACGCTGGTGTGCGCCGAAGTGGTCTATCTCTTCAGCTGCCGGCGCTTCGTCGCGAGCGGCTGGAGCCTGGAAGTCCTGCGGGGCAATCCGGCGCTGTGGCCGGTGATCGGGGTGCTGGCGCTGCTGCAGCTGGCTTTCATCTATGCCCCGCCGCTGCAGCTGCTCTTTCGCACCGCGGCGCTCGATGCCTTTGCCTGGGCGTATGCGCTCGCCGGGGCGCTGGCGGCTTTCGCGGTGGTCGAAGTGGAAAAGGCCGTGTTGCGGCGCATGGGGCGCGTCGCCCTGTGAGCGGCGGCGCGCTCAGCCGGCCGAAAGGCGCTCGAGCGCCTCGATCACCCGCTCGGCTGCGCTGAAGCCGGTCTGGGCCGCGATTTCCACCATGCAGGTAGGGCTGGTGACGTTGATCTCGGTGAGCCGTCCGCCGATGAGGTCGAGCCCCACGATCAAAAGCCCCCGCTGCCACAGGATGGGCGCGAGCGCCTCGGCCACTTCCCGCTCGGCCTCGGTGAGCGGCACGGCCACGCCGCGTCCGCCCGCGGCGAGGTTGCCGCGCGTCTCGCCGGGCTTGGGGATGCGGGCGAGCGCATAGGGCATCACTTGCCCGGCGATCACGAGCACCCGTTTGTCGCCGTCGCGGATCTGCGGCAGGTATTCCTGGGCCATGATGGTACGGTGCCCGTGGTGCGTCAGCGTCTCGACGATCACGTAGCGGTTGTGGTCCTCGCGATGCACGCGGAAAATCTGGCTTCCGCCCATGCCGTCGAGCGGCTTGAGGATCACGTCGCCCAGAGCGTCGATGAAGGCGTGGATGCGCTCGGGGTCGCGCGCCACCATCGTGGCGGGCGTAAACTGTGGGAATTCCAGGATGGAGAGTTTCTCCGAATGGTCTCGGATCGCCCGCGGCCGGTTCCAGACGCGGGCCCCTTGCGCCTCGGCGCGCTCCAGCAGCCAGGTGGCGGTGAGGTATTCGAAGTCGAAGGGCGGATCCTGGCGCATGAGGAGGGCGTCGAATTGGTCGGCGCGCACGCGCGCTTCGGAGACGACCTCGTACCAGGCGCCGGCTCCACCGTCGGTCAGCGCGATGAGCTGAGTCGAGAGCCACACGGCGCCTTCTTCCCAGCAAAGTCCCTCGCGCTGGCAGGTCCAGATCTCGTGGCCGCGCGCCTGGGCGGCGCGCATCATGGCAATCGACGAATCCTTCGTCACTTTCAGCTTGGGCAGAGGGTCGACGAGAAAGGCGAGTTTCATGCCGTATCTCCTTCCGCGCCGAAACGGGCGACGAGTTCCTCGATCTCGATGGCGGCGGCGAGCAAGCCCAGGCGCGCCACCACGCCGTAGGCGTAGAAACGGTTGGGTTCGGCGTCGGGGGCGAGGCCCGAGTCGGGCAGCGAGCAGCTCGCCGCGAAGCGCAGCGGCTCGAAGTGCATGCCCGGCGCGTTGAGGTTCTCGTCGGGGCCGCGTTCGGTGTGTACCCGGTAGAATCCGCCCACCACGTAATGATCGATCATATAGACGACCGGTTCGCACACCGCCTCGCCCAGGCGCTCGAACGTGGGCACGCCTTCCTGCACGATCACCTGGTGCACTTCCAGTCCTTCCTTCACCTTGGCCATCTTGTTGCGCTGCCGCCGCGAGAGCTCGCGCAGCTCGGCCGGGTCCTTGACCGTCATCACGCCCATGCCGTAGGTGCCGGCGTCGGCCTTGACGACGAGGAAAGGCTCCTGGTCGATGCCGCGGGCGGCGTAGGCGGCGCGGATTTCGGCGAAGAGCTCGGCGGCGGTGTCGGCGAGCCGGTCTTCCCCTTCCTTGCTCTGGAAATCCAGGCCGGACACGACGCGGTGCGCCGGAATGAGGTACCAGGGATCGAGTCCGATCGCCTCGGCGAAGTCGGTGGCGACGCGGGCGTAGATCTCGGCGTGGTGCGATTTGCGCCGCGTGTGCCAGCCCGCCACCAGGGGAGGGATCACGTTCTGCTCGCTGAGTCCGCGCAGAATCGGTGGCACGCCGGCCGAGAGGTCGTTGTTGAGCAGGATGGCGCAGGGGTCGAAGTCGGCGAGCCCCAACCGGTTTCCGCGGCGCACCAAGGGCTCGACGAGCACGCGCTCGCCCTCGGCCGCTTCGAGCTCGGTGGGGGCAGTGATTTCCGGCAAGAGCGAGCCGATGCGAACTTCCAGCCCGGCCAGGCGCAGGATGCGCTGCAGGCGGGCGATATTCAGGAGATACCAGCGGTTGCGCGTGTGGTTCTCGGGGATGAGCAGCAGGCGCTTGGCTTCGGGGCAGACGCGTTCGATCGCCACCTGGGCTGCCTGCACCGCCAGCGGCAGGAAGTCGTCGGAGAGGTTGTTGAATCCGCCGGGAAAGAGGTTGAGATCGACCGGGGCGAGCTTGAAGCCGGCGTTGCGCAGGTCGGTGGAGGCGTAGAAAGGAGGCGTATGCTCGCAAAAGCCGCCGCGGAACCATTGTTCGATCGCCGGCAATTCTTCGAGGAACTGGCGCTCGATGGCGAGCAGTGGCCCGGTGAGGGCGGTCGTGAGGTGAGGCACCGTCATGAAGGGCATCCTTGCAGAGGGTTCGTCCGCGATTGTACCGGTTACGCCGCGTCGTCACACTGCCCGGGGAGGAATCGGGTAAAGGAAGCGGGTAGCGGTGCGCGCTCCAGGCTGCGCTGCGAAAAGAGAAAGCGCCCGTCGCACACGAATCCGAGTTCGGCCCAGGGGACCTCGTCGTTGAGCGCGGCGGCGAGCGCATCGACGTCGAGCTGCGGATCGTGGGGAAAGATCGCCAGCACGCTGCCGTCCCAGTCGCGGCAGGGGTGGACGAAGAAGGGACGCGGGGCGCGGGTGCGACCGTTCACGTACACCCGCGGCGCGTCGCTTTCTCGATGGGTGCGCCCCCATTCCCACCAGTTATGTTCATCGAAATTCCGCACGCGCCGCGCAAGGAGCCGCTCGCGAAAGGGGAGAAGCTCGACGGGTGGCGGTTCGCCGGGACGCACGAAGCGCATGGGTCGGGTTCGGCCATCGCGCACGGTGGAGGAACAGACGAATTCGCGGTTCGCCCAGCGCGGGTCGGCGTAGATCTCGTCCGCTCCCGAGACGGCACCGACGCACACCCGTGCGATCTGCGACAGGCGTAGGGGGTACGTGCCGCGCACGAAGGCCAGATGCCCGTCGTGTTCGAGCACGGTGCGCGCTTCCCACGGCGGCGGGGCCTCGTCTTCGGGGGCGGGCAGAACGGCGGCGAGCGCCGCGAGCCGCTCCTGCCAGCCGGCCTCCCGACCCAGCTCGGCATAGCGCAGCGTGTGCGCCCGCCGGCCGCGCTCGAAGCGCCAGATGAGGCAGTTGGGCACGGCCCCGGCAAAGAGGCGCGCATCGCCCGTGTCGATCACTTCGGTGAAGCTTCCTTCGGTGAGCAACCAGCGGTTGAGCCGTCGGGCGGCGGTGGCTTTGAGGAAATCGCGCGGGGTGATGAAGATGAGTTCGCCGCCCGGTTCGAGGTGGCGCACCGCTTTCTCGATGAAGTGCAGGTAGAGATTGGCATGCCCGTCGAGCAGGTGGCTATCGAGCCGCGCAGCGGTCTCCGGCAGCACGTCGCGGCGGCGCACATAGGGCGGATTGCCGATGATGGTGTCGAACTTCTCGTGCTCGGGCAGGGCGAAAAAATCGAGGCGGCACGCCCGCGGCGGACACACGCGCGGGTCGAGTTCGCAAGCGAGGGCACCGGGTTCGAGAAAGCGCAGGAAGGCACCATCGCCGCAGGCAGGCTCCAGGACGCGCCCCTGGCGGCGGCGCAGGCGCAGCATGGCGCGCACCACGGGCTCGGGCGTGAACACCTGCCCCAGCGCGTCCGGCGGAATTTCTTCTATCATGGAGCGGGATGATAGCCGATTCCGCAGCCCTGCCGCAGGAGGACAGAATGCACGATAGCGCTTGGATGACGTGCGATTCCGCCGGCCGCCGGCCAATGACGCGGCGCGAGGTGCTCAAGCTGCTGGGCGCAAGCCTGACCGCGCCGCTTTTTTCTGGCTGCGCCACTTCGCCCATCACCGGTGAGACCATCTTCGTCGGCATGAGCGAAGCGCAGGAAATCGCGCTCGACCGGAAGCTGGCGCCGCAGCAGTTCTCGCAGGATCTGGGGCCGATCCAGCAGGCGTCGGTCAATGCCTATGTGGGCGAGGTGGGCGCGAGGGTGCATGCGGTGAGCCACCGGCCGCACCTGCCCTATTCGTATCGGGGCCTGAATGCGAATTACCTCAACGCCTACACTTTCCCCGCCGGATCGGTCGGTGTGACGCGAGCCCTGCTGGTGCGGCTCGACGATGAAGCGCAGCTCGCGGCGGTGCTCGGCCACGAGATCGGCCACGTCAACGCGCGCCACTCGGCGCAGCAGCAGGCCAAGGCGATGCTGGCGCAGGTGGCGCTCACCGCGCTCGATGCGGCCACGAGCAGGAGCGAGTGGGGGCAGCTGCTGGTACAGGGCGGCGCGCTCGGGGCGAGCGCCCTGCTCGCCTCTTATTCGCGCGAACAGGAGCGGGAGGCGGATTACCTCGGGCAGCGCTACCTGGTGCTCGCGGGCTACCCGGCAAGCGCCATGGTGCGCTTGCATCAGGTGCTGCTCGAAGAAGAAAAGAACCAGCCCGGGCTGCTCGAGACGATGTTTTCGACGCACCCCATGACGCAGGAGCGGATCCAGCGGGCGCAGTGGCTGTCCGAGACCGAGTTCGCCGACGGCGAGCGTTTTCCCGTCCAGCGCGAGCGCTTCATGGACCGCACGGCACCGTTGCGCGCGCTGCGACCGACCATCGAGCGCTGCGGCCGCGGGGAGGAGGCGATGGGGGCGAAAAAGCTCACCGAGGCCGAGCAGCACTTCCGCGAGGCGATCACACTCACGCCGGACGATTACGCCGCCAACCTGCGCCTGGCGCAGACCCTGCTCGCACGCGGCCGGCTCGACGAGGCGCGTTCCTATGCCGAGCATGCCCGCGCCGTCTATCCCCAGGAAGCGCAGGCGCACAAGGTACTGGCCGCCGCCGCCCTGCAGCAGCGCCGCTACGAGGAGGCTCTGGTTGCGCTGGATGCCTACGACCGCTTGCTGCCGGGGGATGCTGGCATCACCTTTCTGCGCGGCGTCTCGCTCGAGGGGCTGGGGCGGCGGCAGGAAGCGGCGCGCCTCTACGCCGACGTGCTGCAGCGCAGCGGCGGCCAGGGTCAGGCGGCGACCTATGCCCGGCAGCGTCTGCGGCAGTGGGGCTATTTGAGATGAACGATCGTTCGAAATCCGTTTCGAACGAATGTTAGAATCGAACGGCACATTTCATTCCGCTCAGGAGAAGACCATGCCCGTTCCCGCCGCCTTCACAGGGCGTTTCCGTGTGCCGGTGATCGCCGCGCCCATGTTCCTCGTCTCCGGTCCCGAGCTCGTCATCGCCTGCTGCACCTCGGGCGTGGCCGGCACCTTCCCTTCGCTCAACGCCCGGCCGGCAAGCGAGCTCGAGGTCTGGCTTTCGCGCATCGAGGAGACGCTGGCGGCCTTCCAGCGCGAGCATCCCGACCGGCCCTGCGGACCCTACGGGGTGAACCTCATCGTGCACCACACCAATTCCCGCCTGCAGGAGGATCTGGCCTGCATCGTGGCGCACCGCGTGCCTTTCGTCATTACCAGCCTGGGTAATCCCAAGGACATCGTGGAGGCGGTGCATGGCTACGGCGGGCTCGTGTTCCACGACGTGATCCGGGCGCGGCACGCGCGCAAGGCGATCGAGGCGGGGGTCGATGGCATCATCGCCGTGTGCGCCGGCGCAGGCGGGCATGCCGGCACGCAGAGCCCTTTCAGCCTGGTGCGCGAGATCCGCGAATTCTGGGAGGGGACCTTGATCCTTGCCGGGGCGATTTCCGACGGCTACGGCGTGCGCGCGGCCGAAGTGCTTGGAGCCGACTTCGCCTATCTCGGCACGCGCTTCATCGCCACGGAGGAGTCGATGGCGCCCCAGCCGTACAAGGAGATGCTGTTGCAGGCGCGCGCCGATGACGTGGTCTATACCGACGCGATCTCGGGGGTCAATGCCAACTTCCTCTGGCCCAGCCTGGAAGCGGCCGGGCTCACGCCCGAGAAACTGCGGCAGCTCGCGGGCAAAGGGAAGCTGCACGACATCGGTTCTGAGGTGCGCGCCTGGCGCGACGTATGGAGCGCAGGGCACGGCGTGTCGCTCATCCACGAAGTGGTGCCGACGGCGGCTCTCGTCGAGCGGCTCGCGCGCGAATACGAGGCGGCCTGCGCCCTGCCGCGCAGCCCGGCGCTCGCGCGCTGATTCAGCGAGAGGGGCGGGAGGTTTTGCTGGCTTCCCGCTCGGTCGCCGTCGCCGTTTCTTCGCCTCTTTCTTCCTGCGCGAGCGCCGCTTCGAGCGGCGGGTGCAGCTTCACTGGCCGCTGGGCCATCTTCTGCCGCAGGCGGATGTTGAGCATCTCGACGCCGGCCGAGAAGGCCATGGCGAAATAGACGTAGCCCTTGGGCACGTGCAGGCCGAAGCTCTCGGCAATGAGCAGCACGCCGATCACCACGAGAAAGCTCAGCGCCAGCATCTTGATGGTGGGGTGACGCTCGATGAAGGCGCTGATCGCGCCGGCGGTGAACATCATCACGACCACGGCGACGACGATGGCAGCGATCATCACTGGGATCTGGTTGACGAGCCCCACGGCGGTGATGACCGAGTCGAGCGAGAAGACGATGTCGATGAGGGCGATCTGGGTGACGATGACGGCGAAATTGGCATGTACCCGCGCCACGCCGTGCTCGTCGCTGCCTTCCAGCGCTGCGTGGATCTCCATCGTGCTCTTCCACAGCAGGAAGAGGCCGCCGCCCAGCAGGATCAGGTCGCGCCCGGAAAAGTCGTTCCCCAGCACGGTGAAGAGCGGGTCGGTGAGCCGCATCATCCAGGAGAGCGTGAGCAGCAGCGCGATGCGCGTGCCCATGGCCAGCGCCAGCCCGATGAAGCGGGCCGAGGCCTGGCGCGCCGGCGGCAGGCGCCCGACGAGGATGGCGATCATGATGATGTTGTCGACGCCGAGCACGATCTCGAGCGCGGTGAGGGTGAGGAAGGCGATCCACAAGCCGGGGTCGAGCAGGGCTTCCATGGGCACAGGGTTTCCGCGTGGGGCAATGGTTGCATTATAAATGTTCCCCTTTCGCAGCGGCACCTTTTCGCTAGAATGAGGGGACCGCGGCTCGTAGTGCCGCGTTCGATGGAGTCGATCATGCTGTGGGGTCTCACGGCCTTGCTGGCGTTGCAGCTCGCCGGTGAAGTGGTGGTGCGCTTCTTCCACTGGCCGGTGCCGGGGCCGGTGATGGGCTTGGTGTTCGCGCTCGCGCTCTTCTTGCCGCTGGGGCGGGTGCCCAAACCGGTAGAAGAGGCAGGGGGGACGCTGCTGCGCCACCTCTCGCTGCTCTTCGTGCCGGCGGGGGTGGGGGTGGTGGCACACTGGGAGCGCCTGCAGCAGTCCTGGCTGGTGCTCGGCGTGGTGCTGCTGGTGAGCACGCTCCTGGGGCTGGCGGTGTCGGCCTGGGTGTTCGAACGGCTGGCAGGAGGGGAAGATGCCCTTTGAAGCGATCGCACCCTGGCGCGAGCTGTGGGTGTATCTGTCGGCCACGCCGCTCTTCAGCCTGACGATCACGCTGGCGGTGTATCTCGTCTGGGAATGGGTGCATCGGCGGGCCGGCCTGCATCCGCTGCTCAACCCCGTCGCCTGGAGCATCGCCACCCTCGGGGCGCTGCTCTTGGGTTCCGGCCTGCCTTATCCAGCCTATTTCGCCGGGGCGCAGTTCATCCACTTCCTCTTGGGCCCGGCCACCGTGGCCCTGGCGATTCCGCTCTTTCACCAGCGCCGCCGCGTAGCGGCGCACGCCAAGGCGGTGGCAGTGGCGCTCGTGGCCGGTTCAGTGACGGCCGCCGGCAGCGCCGTGGCTCTGGGTGCGGCGCTGGGATTGGACGCGACCATGCTGCGCACGCTCGCGCCCAAGTCGGTGACGAGCCCGATCGCCATGGCGGTGAGCGAGCAGATGGGCGGCATCCCGGCGCTCGCGGCGGTGTTCGTCATTGTCACCGGCATCCTCGGTGCGCTCTTCGGGCCGCTGCTCTTCGCGGCGATGCGGGTGCGCTCTTCCGCAGCCAAGGGCCTGGCGCTGGGGGTAGTCACGCACGGCATCGGCACGGCCCGAGCCATGCAGATCGATCCGGTGGCCGGCGCGTTCGCCGCCCTGGGGATGGGGCTGAACGGGGTGGTGACGGCGGTGGTGTTGCCGTGGCTAGGGTGAGAGGGGAATCGTGCCGACCATCAGCATGTTCTATGGATTGATCGTCCGAATGCTGTATATAGACGTACAGTAGCACCATTTGCCGCACTTGCATGTCGAATATCAGGGCGAAGAGGCGGTGGTGAGCATTCCGGAAGGGGAATTGCTCGAGGGAAGTCTGCCACCGAAAAAATTGCGCATCCTTCAGGCATGGATTGCGATTCACGAAGAAGAACTGATGGCTGATTGGGCGCTGGCGACGCGTGGCGAGCCTGTCTTCCCCATCGATCCGCTGAAGTGAGGAAAACGTCATGGTGCGAGTACGTTCCGTCGAGATCGAGCCGAATTTCCATCTGCGGCTTACCTTTACCAACGGTGAGACACGGTGTTTCGACATGCGCCCCTATCTCGATCTTCCTGTGTTTCGCCGGCTGCGCGATCCGGCGTTCTTTGCCCTGGCGCACGTCGAGTACGGCACCGTGGTCTGGCCGGGGGCAATCGATATCGCCCCCGAAACGCTCTACGAACGTTCTATGGCGGTGGTACGGACGGAGACATCGCATCATGCCTGAATGTAGCCACGCGATTGCGCTGAAAGTAAGTCGATGAGCAAACGGGAAACGGCCGGCGGCGCCGGCGAGCGGGTGCGCCTGGACAAGTGGCTGTGGGCGGCGCGGTTCTTCAAGACGCGCACGCTGGCGCAGGAGGCGATCGAGGGCGGTCACGTCAAGGTGCAGGGGGCGCGGGCCAAGCCCTCGCACGAGGTGAAGCCGGGCGAGCGGCTCACCATCACCATCGGCGAATACGTCTGGGAGATCACGGTAAAGGCGCTGTCGGCGCGCCGCGGGCCGGCGAGCGAGGCGCGGCTCCTCTACGAGGAGGATCCGGCAAGCCTCGCGCGGCGGCAGGAGGCGGTGGCGCGCAAGCGGGAACGGCGCGAGCCGCGCGTGCGCGGGGACGCGGTGGATAGGGCGAAGCTGCGCGCCCTCAAGCGCGGCGGCTGACTCAGGGAGCGGACGCCGGCGTTTCGCTGGCTGCTGGGGGTGCGTTCGGGGCTGCTTCTTTTTCGGTGGCGGGCTGCGTCCCCTCCGCCGTGCCCTGCTTCTCGGCGCGCGCCCGTTCACGGGCCTCTTTTTCCGCCTTCTTGCGCTCGATTTCGATCTGGCGTGCCTGGATTTCGAGCTGACGGGCCTTTTGCAGCATCTCGAGGCGCTTTTCGTGGGCTTCGTCGATGCAGGCGTTGACGAGGAAGCGCTTCTGGCACTCGATGCGGGCGCGGTCGACGATCTCGTCGGCTTCGCGGCGCAGCTGCCGCGCTTCTTCGCGCATGCGCTTGACTTCGTCGTCGGTCGTGGCGACGGTGGCGGCGACGGCGGACAATCCGAGAATGAAAAGGCCGATGAACGCGAGAGAGCGGCTCATGGAAGGATGGGCGACGGAAGAATGCGATATTCTACCCCTTCTTCACGAAAGGGGAACGGGATGCGTGATGGGCCGTGGCTGCGAGGTCTGCGGGACGGGGTTCCCATCGCCCTGGGCTACCTGCCGGTGGGGGTGACCTTCGGGGTGGTGGCCACCCAGCAGGGCATGAGCGCGATGGAAGCCACGCTCACCTCGATCATCGTCTATTCCGGAGCGGCGCAGTTCATGCTGGTGGGGCTGCTCGCGGCAGGAACGCCGATGGCGCTGACCGTCGGCTTGTGCCTGCTGCTCAACGCCCGTCATGCGCTCTACGGCCCGGCGATCGCGGCCTATCTACCGGCAAGCCCCTCGCGTCTGTCTGCTCTGGCTTTCGGGCTCACCGACGAGGTGTTCGCCGTGGCCCTTGGGCGATTACCGGCCCAGCCGGCAGCCCAGCGTCCCTTGTGGCTTGCCGGGGTAGAGGCCATGGCCTACGCGTCGTGGGTAGGCGCGAGCGCGGCCGGAGCGCTCGCCGGCGACTGGATCCGCAGCCATCTGCCGCTGCTCGCCGAATCTTTGCCGATCGCCCTGTCGGCCCTCTTCCTCGTCCTGCTGCTGCCCCATGCCCATGCGGGACGGCGCGGGGCGATCCTGGTGACGGTGGGCGTGGCCGCTGCCTTCGCCTTGGCGCAGCACGCGGCGCTAGGGCTGCTGCTCGCCGCGGTGCTCGGCGCGCTCTTGGCAGGAATCGGGGAGGTGCGATGCGCACGGAAATCCTCTTGATGCTGGTGGCGATCGGCCTGGGGACCTATGCTCTGCGCGCCTTGCCCCTCATCGGGGCGCGCCGGCTCGACCCGGCGGGCAAGGTGTTTCGCACCCTGCAACTCCTGGGGCCGATGCTCATCGCCGCCTTGCTGGGGGTGTCGGTGATCGGCGACGTGCGCGGTCATGGAGCGGGCGGTTGGCTGCCGGAACTGCTCGGCCTGGGAGCGACGCTGGCGGTGCAACGCCGCTTCGGTGGCTTCGTCGCGCCCATTCTCGCCGGCGTGGCGGCCTGCGCGCTCGGTTTGGCCCTGCTGCGCTCGTGGGGTGCCGGAATCGGGTAGAATGCCCCGCTGTCACGCGCTTTGCGGGTAGCCGGGAGTGGCCATGGAACTCGTCTGTCTCGATGTCGAAGGGGTGCTGATCCCCGAGATCTGGATCGCGTTCGCCGAGCGCACGGGGATCGCCGAATTCCGGCGTACCACGCGCGACGAGCCCGATTACGACAAGCTCATGCGCTATCGGCTGGCGCTCTTGGAGCGTCATGGCCTGCGCCTGCCGGACATCGAGGCGGTGATCGCTTCGATGACGCCGCTGCCCGGCGCCAAGGCTTTTCTGGATGCGCTGCGCGAGCGCTACCAGGTGATCCTGCTCTCCGACACTTTCCAGGAATTCGCGCGCCCGCTGATGCGCCAGCTCGGCTGGCCCACCCTGTTCTGCCATTCGCTGGAAGTGGACGACGCCGGCCGCGTGGTGGATTACCGCCTGCGCCTGCCCAATCAGAAACAAGAGGCGGTGCGTCACCTCAAGGCGCTCAATTTCCGCGTCGTGGCCGCCGGGGATTCGTACAACGACACGACCATGCTCGGCGAAGCGCACGCCGGCATCCTCTTTCGCGCCCCAGAGAACGTCGTGCGCGAATTCCCGCAGTTTCCCCACGTCACCGACTACGCCGCCCTGCGCACCCTCATCGACGAATCCTTCGCCCGCCTGCGGGAGCCGGCGCGATGAGCAAGGAGCGGCACTATACGCTCACCGCCTCCTGCCCCGACCGCGTCGGGCTGGTGGCCAAGGTGGCCAGCTTCATCGCCGAGCACGGCGGCTGGATCCTCGAAACCAACCTGCACGCCGAGCCGCCCGGGCCGCTGGCGCCCAGCGGCCGTTTCTTCATGCGCTTCGAGATCCGCGCCGACAGCATCCCGCTCTTGTTGACCGAATTGCGCGAACGCTTCGCCCCGCTGGCCGAGTCGCTGGAGATGGACTGGCGCATCAGCGACTCGGCGGTGAAGAAGCGCGTCGTCATCCTCGTCTCACGCCAGGAACACTGCCTCTATGACCTCCTGTCGCGCTGGCACAGCGGCGAGCTCGACGTGGAGATCCCCTGCGTGATCTCGAATCACGAAGACTTGCGTGGCTTCGTCGAATGGCACGGCATCCCTTTTCTGCACGTGCCGGTGACGCCGGACAACAGGCCGGCGGCCTTCGCCGAGATCCGACGCCTCTTCGAGGAAGTGGGCGGCGACGTGATGGTGCTCGCGCGCTACATGCAGATCCTGCCTCCCGAGCTGTGCCGTGCCTACCCGGCGCGCATCATCAATATCCACCACAGTTTCCTGCCCAGCTTCGTCGGAGCGCGGCCCTACCACCAGGCGTGGGAGCGGGGGGTGAAACTCATCGGGGCTACCTGCCACTACGTCACCGAGGAGCTCGACCAAGGGCCGATCATCGAGCAGGACGTCATCCGCGTCGATCATTCGGATACGGTGGACGACATGGTGCGCTACGGCAAGGACATCGAGAAGACGGTGCTCTCGCGCGGGTTGCGCTATCACCTCGAGGATCGGGTGTTGGTCCACGGCAACAAAACCATCGTGTTTCGCTGAGCTCGGCATCAGGCGCGGGATTTGTGCCGCGCGGCTTGACGCAAGGTGGCGGTTTTACGGCAGAATAGCGCATACGTACGGAGGGGGCCCGACGCCGGCATGGTTCGCCGCGCCGCGGTGCGTTCGATTTTCCATCAACGATAGCGAGGTTTGCGATGAACAAAGGTGAATTCGTCGAAGCATTGGCCGATGCGCTGGGATCCAGCCGCGCCGAGGCCGAGCGGGCGCTCAACGCGGTATTGGAGCTGATCGCCGAGCGTCTGGAGAAAGGCGAGAAAGTGGTGTTCACCGGCTTTGGCTCCTTCGAAGTGACCGAGCGGGGGGCGCGCACGGGTCGCAACCCGCAAACGGGTGCAACCATCCAGATCCCGGCCACTAAGGCGCCGAAATTCTCGCCCGGTGCGGCGCTGAAGAAACGCATCGCCGGCAAGTGATACCCCCTGCGCGGCTCGTCCGCGCTCGGGGGCCTGCGGCGTGTGTGTCCGCAGGCTCTGGACGACCCCGCCGCGGGTCGTCTTTTTTTCAGGGGTTGCCGTGACGACTGCGCTCGATCCGCGCACTGCCCGCCTCATTCCTTGGATCGTCGCCTCGGCGTTCTTCATGCAGACGCTCGACGGCACGATCCTCAACACCGCGCTGCCGGCGATGGCCGCATCGCTGGGCGAGAGCCCCTTGCGCATGCAGGCGGCGGTCATCTCCTACCTGCTGACGGTCGCGCTGCTCACGCCGCTCTCCGGCTGGCTCGCCGACCGTTTCGGCCCGCACCGCGTCTTCATCGTCGCCATCTTCCTCTTTTGCCTCGGGTCGCTTGCCTGTGCGCTTGCGCCCTCCCTTTCCTGGCTCGCGGCCGGGCGCGTGGTGCAGGGTGGAGGCGGGGCATTGATGATGCCGGTGGGGCGGCTCATCATCCTGCGCGGCTACCCTCGTCGGGAGCTGGTGCGCGTGCTCTCCTTCGTGACGATCCCCGGACTGGTGGGGCCGCTCATCGGCCCCACGCTCGGCGGCTGGCTCGTCGAATACGCCAGCTGGCACTGGATCTTCCTCATCAACCTGCCCGTGGGGGCGGTCGGAGCGTGGGCAGCGCATCGCTGGCTGCCGCGGCTCATCCCCGTGGCGCGCGCACCCTTCGACGTGTGGGGGTTCGTGCTGATGGGCGCCTCCATGGTGACGATTTCGCTGGCGCTGGAGGGACTGGGAGAGCTGGCCTTTGCCCATGCGAAAGTAATGCTCCTGCTGGTGGCGGGGCTCGCCTGCCTTGCGGGGTACTGGCTGCATGCCGCACGTCATCCGAGTCCACTCTTCAGCCTGCGGCTCTTCCGCACTCCCACCTTTGCCGTCGGCATTCTTGGCAATCTCTTCGCGCGCCTGGGCAGCGGCGCCATGCCTTTCCTCGTGCCGCTCTTCCTGCAGGTGGGCTTGGGCTACAGCGCGGCGGTCGCCGGCATGACCATGATCCCGATGGCGGCGGCGGCGATCGCGGCCAAGGCCGTCGGCACGTCCTTGATCGCCCGTTTCGGCTATCGCCGGGTTCTCCTCGTCAACACCGCCTTGCTGGGGCTGTCGATGATGGCCTTTGCGCTGATCGACCCTGCACGGCCCGTGGCGCTCCTCTATGCCCTGCTCGTTGTTTTCGGCGCCATCAATTCCCTGCAATTCACGGCCATGAACACGCTCACGCTCATCGATCTGGCGCCGGAGCAGGTTGTGCAACCTTTTTTCTGTAAATTTC
>NZ_JSYB01000074.1:0-1019 GCF_054823945.1 Tepidiphilus sp. HLB4
GAAATTTACAGAAAAAAGGTTGCACAACCGTCGATGAGGCCGGCCAACCCAAAAAGGAACACGAACTACCCTTCAAGTTCAGCATGATGATCCCCGCCTTCAAAGGGGTCGATGCCGTGGCCGCCGTCGATGGATTGTGCAATCCGCGCGGGTTCGTGCTCATCGACGAATACCAGCGCAGCAAGAAATACCGCAACATCTTCGCCGCCGGCGTGTGCGTGGCCATTCCCCCGGTGGAAGTCACGCCCGTTGCCACCGGTGCCCCCAAGACCGGCTACATGATCGAGACCATGATCTCGGCCATCGTCGAGAACATCGCCGCCGAACTCTCGGGTAAGCCGACCACCGCCAAGGGCAGCTGGAATGCCATTTGCCTGGCCGACATGGGCGACACGGGCGCGGCTTTCGTGGCGCTGCCACAAATCCCGCCGCGCAACACCAACTGGTTCAAGATGGGCAAGTGGGTGCACCTCGCCAAGATCGCCTTCGAGAAGTACTTCCTCTACAAGATGAAGACCGGCAGTTCCGAACCGATCTACGAGAAGTACATCCTCAAGCTCCTGGGCGTGGAACGACTGGGGCAATGAGGCGGCTGCGCCAAAGCGAAAACGCCGACCCGCTCGAATAGAGCAGGGTCGGCGTAACGGTAAAGATGGAGCGGGAAACGAGACTCGAACTCGCGACCCCGACCTTGGCAAGGTCGTGCTCTACCAACTGAGCTATTCCCGCATAGATTCTGGAGGCGCGGGCCGGAATCGAACCGACGTCCAAGGATTTGCAGTCCTCTGCATAACCACTCTGCCACCGCGCCGTAGACGCCGATTCCTGACGGACTCGCGCCCGAAGTAATCGGTTGGAGCGGGAAACGAGACTCGAACTCGCGACCCCGACCTTGGCAAGGTCGTGCTCTACCAACTGAGCTATTCCCGCTCGCGAGAAGCGCAATTGTAAGTAAACGCCTCACCCTTTGTCAATAGCCTGCACCGTAATGTAAGAGCAAAATAGTAATGTCCGCTCTG
>NZ_JSYB01000075.1:0-1446 GCF_054823945.1 Tepidiphilus sp. HLB4
TGTAAGAGCAAAATAGTAATGTCCGCTCTGGGCAAGATGAAAATGTCCGCATCGAGGCGATGCGGAGGTTTTGATGGAGCGGATCGAGATGAGTGACAAAGAGCTCAAGCGGCTGGAGGTGCTGCGCCAGGTGCTCGACGGGGTGGTGAGCCAGAAAGCGGCCGCCGAACGCCTGGGGCTGACGGATCGGCAGGTGCGGCGCCTGCTGCGGCGCTACGAAGCGCAAGGCGCGGCCGGTTTGGTGGATCGTCGGCGCGGCAAGCCCTCGGGGCGGAGGTTGGCGCCGTCGTTCAAGGAACGCGTCATGGCACGTCTGTCGCAGTGCTACGCCGATTTCGGTCCGACACTGGCGGCCGAGCATCTGGCCGCCGAAGGACTGAGCGTCTCGAAAGAGACCTTGCGGGGCTGGATGATCGAAGCCGGTCTGTGGCAGGCCGCCCGTGGGCGGCGCGTGACGCTGCACCCACCCCGCCCCAGGCGGGCTCGTCTGGGGGAGCTGGTGCAGATCGACGGCAGCCCCCACGACTGGCTCGAAGGCCGGGGCAAGCGCTGCACGCTCATTGCTTTCATCGACGATGCCACGAGCCGGGTGATGCATGCGCATTTTGCGCCGGTGGAAAGCACCCAAGCCTACCTGAGCGCCTTGCAGGACTATGTCACGCGCCATGGCCGGCCGGTGGCGCTCTACAGCGACCGGCACGGCATCTTCACCAAGCACGATCCGGAGGACGAAGCGCCGACGCAGTTTCAGCGCGCCCTGGACACCCTGGGGATTGCCGGAATACAGGCGCGCACGCCTCAGGCCAAGGGGCGCGTCGAGCGTCTCTTTCAGACCTTGCAGGATCGCCTGGTGAAGGCGATGCGCCTGACCGGCATCAGTGACCTGCTCAGCGCCAATGCGTTCCTGGAACCGTACCTCGTCGAGCACAATGCCCGCTTTGCGCAAAGCCCGGCAGAGCCCAACGATGCCCATCTTCCCTATGAGGGCAAGGCCGAGGAGCTGGCGCGCTGCTGTGCCACGCACCATCGCCGCAAGCTCTCCAAGGACCTGGTGCTGTCGTTCAGGCGGCAACGCTATATCGTGCGCACCCAGGGCGCACCGCGCTATGGGCTGCGCGGCGCCAACGTCACCGTCGTCGTTTATGGCGATGGGCGCATCGAACTGCTGCATGGCCAGGAGGTGCTTGCCTTCACGGTCTTCGATGCCACGCAGGACGTGCCGCAGCCCCTCGATGACAAGACGTTGAACGCCCGGGTCGACGAACTCGTCGAGAAACGCACCCCGAAAAAGCTATGGCGCCCCGGCCCGGATCATCCCTGGCGACAGTACCCCGAGCCGCCGCCCTCAGAAGGCGGCAAGGAGGCCGCCCCCTGACACGAAACCTCCGCCCCAACCGGACATCTTTATCTTGCCCAACGACCGGACATTTCTATTTTGCCTTGACA
>NZ_JSYB01000011.1:0-81925 GCF_054823945.1 Tepidiphilus sp. HLB4
GGATCAATGCAATCGTCCGGGACCTGACACCTATTCGTTGCAAGCCGCACAGGGCAACCCATGACCTTGTCAGCCGTTGGGAAATTGTTTAAAGAGTTGCGCGAGAGGTGTCCGTCATTGCCCAAAGAATTGTCTGCACATGTTTTGCGACATACCTGGAACGATGTTTTTTCAAGGGAGATGGAAAGGAAAGGTGTGGCGCCCGAGAACGAGCGTCAGATACGCAGCTATTTGATGGGCTGGTCACCTACATCAGATACGGCTGCAGTTTATACCCGCCGCTATGTGCGCAATAAGGCCAAAGAGATTTCTCTCGGACTGCAAGAGAAGCTCGTGGGCGGAGGAAAAGGGCGATGAATAAGCTGGCGAAGGTACCCGCTGGTTGGCATGCTGCTACCGAATTGCCTGTGCTGGCGAGGACTCGATCCGGTATCGAGTTCGACCCGCGCGCGGATAGGTGGGCCTATGGGGAGAGCACATACAACACAAGCCTAGATTTCTCTAGTTTGCGAGGGGTGGGAAGGGATTTCATAAAGTCCGCAAAGCTTACATTGCTTTGGTATGCGGAGAACATGTCTCAGCCGCACCTGGTAAATATGTTTATGCGATTAGCGCACTTTCTTCGTTTTATTGAAGGCAAGCGTGTCGCACCGTTAACCGAAATAACAGCTGCTGACCTCATTAACTACAGGGCCACACTCACCGACGCTACGTCTTGGTACTTTGGCAGCCTCGCCGGCCTGTTAAAGAAATGGCACGGTCTCGGATACCCAGGAGTAACTGATGATGCCATTATGCTGCTGAGGCAGTTGCGCACCAAGGGTAATCGCAAGGGCGAAGCGGTGCTGACGCATGATCCGATGCATGGTCCTTATACCGACATTGAGTTGCAGTCCATTCAGGCTGCTCTGGACAGGGCCTATGCAGAGGGCGGGATAGACCGCGAGGCTTATTTGCTGGCCTACTTGTTTATGCTGCTTGGGCAACGTGCAGTGCAGTATGCTGCATTGAAAGTGTGTGACGTTGCGGTGACGACTGCCCAAGATGGTACGTCCATTTATACGCTGCGTGTCCCACGTGCTAAGCAGCGTAACAAGCTATCGCGGACAGAATTCAAAGACCGTCTTCTCACCCCCAAAATCGGGGAACTGTTGGTGCAGCACGCCAATGAGATCCGTGCAGCGTTTCATGGTCGACTACCTGACGCATCGTACGCGCCTTTGTTTCCTGCAAAACAGGCTCGCGCCCGCGTGCCAAAAGGGTTTGAGTTCCATCGGACTTCACAATCACTCGCCGATTCCCTGGAAAGAACCCTCAATAAACTGAGGGTAATGTCAGAGCGTACGGGGCAGCCTCTCCATATCACCGCCACGCGTTTCCGTCGCACTGTAGCCACGAGAGCCGCCATGGAGGGCCACGGCGAGCTGATCATTGCCGAATTGTTGGACCATACGGATACCCAAAACGTTGGGGTCTACATCGAGGCGCGGCCAGAGATCGTGGAGCGTATCGATCGGGCGATGGCTATGCATCTGGCACCGATGGCCCAGGCCTTTGCGGGAGTCATCATTGACGATGAATCCAAGGCGACACGAGCTGGCGACCCTTCCAGCCGGATCTGTGATCCAAGATTCGACCCCTCAATGAAACCTATGGGGAGTTGCGGCAAACATGGCTTCTGCGGCTTCTTGGCACCGATTGCCTGTTACACGTGTGTAAGTTTCCAGCCGTGGCTGGATGGTCCTCACGAGGCTGTACTCGATTACTTGATTGCCGAGCGTGAGCGTCTTGCATCACAAACCGATTTGCGCATTGCTTCGGTGAATGACCGAACCATCCTGGCCGTCGCCGAAGTGGTAAGACTATGCGAGGAGAGGCGCAAGGAAATGGCCAATGAGTAACATCGTCCTGTTCACGCCGAAGGCTGAGCTCGATGCTGCTGCAAACCTGCGCGGTTTTATCGACATGTGCCGCCGCAACCTCATGATCTTTGGGGCAGATTTCCCATTTGAAAGCAATGTGTGGGACTTGAGTGATTCTGTGACGCTTAAGGGACAGCCCAACAAGCGGGTGTGCATCAACTTCTCGAACATGGCTACTGTTGGTAACAAGGCTCCAAGCATGATGCAGGAGCCTTTTCTGTCTTTCGCGAAGGCCTACTTCCGGTACATGTACGGGATGCGCCCAACCAAGACGGTTTACAACAGAATGGCTGCGCTTCGAGCCATTGAAGCGGCTTTATCAGAGAAAGGGACGAGCCCAGATCCCGTCCACATCGATTCGCATATGCTCAACCGTGCCGCCCAGATAGTCGTCGAACATTTCAGCAATGGAGCAGCCTATCGGGTAGGTCAACAGATTGAAATGGTGGCCAGGTTTATGTCCGAGAACCGCCTCACTGCCATTCCTCTTCGCTGGTGCAATCCCATTGGGCGCCCCAATAGTGCCATACGGGTTGGCAAGGAATTCGATGAGCGGCGCGTAAAAAAGTTGCCTTCTCAAGCGGCATTAGACGCGCTACCCCGCATATTTAGACTGGTTACCGAGCCATCCGACGTGATTACGATCTCGATTGCTGCGATCCTGCTGGCCGCACCAGACCGCATCAGCGAGGTTCTTACCCTTCCTGAAGCTTGCGAAGTTCGCGAGCGCAGAAAAGGAAAAGAGGAAGCCTATGGTCTACGCTGGTGGCCAGCAAAGGGCGCCAAGCCAATGGTCAAGTGGTTGGTGCCCTCCATGGCGTCCGTTGTGGAGGAAGCATTACGGAAAATACGAGCCGTGACCGAAGAGGCACGGCGTATTGCCAAGTGGTATGAGCAGAATCCAGATCGGATTTACCTGGCCGCCGATGTGGCGCACATGCGTGGTCAGGAATGGTTGTCGATGGCGGATATTGCAGAGATCATCGGGTTCGGTGACAAATCATCAGCAAACACTTGGTGCAAGGCGGTGGGCGTCAAGACTGAACAGCGCGAGGGGAGAGGAATCTACGCCAGGTTCGCAGATGTGGAGTCTGCTGTGCTCGGCATGCTGCCCAGTGGGTTCCCTATCCTTGACCAGGCAACTGGTCTGAAGTACAGCGAGGCGTTGTTCGTAGTGCGGCGTAACGAGCTTGGAGTACAGCGTGGTACGTATCGGTGCATGATCGAGCCGGTTGGCATCAACCAAATAAATTCGCGCCTGGGCAGCCGCGCGACATTTGGTTACCAGTCGATTTTCAGCAAATTTGGCTTTACGGAACCTGACGGTAGCCCAATCAAGGTTACCACCCATCAGTTCCGGCATTACCTGAATACCCTTGCACAGGCCGGTGGGCTCAGTCAGCTGGATATTGCAAAGTGGTCGGGTCGCCGAGATGTCAGGCAGAACGAAGCATACGACCACGTAACTCCAGATCAGATGCTCCAGAAAATACGCGATGCTGTCGGAGGCGATGATATGTTCGGCCCACTGGCAGAGCTTCCAAAAAAGGTTTTGATCCGCAGGGACGAGTTTGCTCGGCTGGTAGTGCCGACCGCACATACAACTGATCTTGGCTACTGCATTCACGATTACACGGCCTCACCCTGTCAGCTGCACATGGACTGTATTCATTGTCAGGAACTGGTGTGCGTGAAAGGCGATGCAGAGAAAGAGGCCGTGCTGCGCCGGCGCCTCGATGAGGCCAGAGAATTGATGAACAAAGCCGAGGCAGCAACCCACGAAGGTTACTCAGGGAGCGACCGCTGGCTTGACCACCATCGTTCGACAGTCGAACGTTTGTCGCAGCTGTGCGCGATTATGGACGATCCCAATGTGCCGGGCGGTGCGATGATCCAGTTGGCGCCCCCTAAGATGCTGGGCCGTATCGAACAGGCAGGCAGCGACCGTTTGTTACGGCGGGATGATGGGCGGGCTCGTTTGCCTACTGGTGCCGCCAAATAGTTGAGAGGGGACTTAAAATGGTTAGCCGGAGTAGAAAAACCAAGACTCGCAGGGGTAAGAACCTTACTGATGAGGCAATTGAGCAGATCGTCAGGATTCTCGATGGCTGGAGCGGAAAGTTGACTTGGGAAGCATTAATCGACGCAATTTTGCTCAGGCTCCATTGTAGGTACACTAGGCAGGCCTTGTATAAGCATGAGCGTATTAGGGCAGCCTATGCACTCAGAAAGGCATCGCTGAGAGGAGCAAGCGGAGATGATGCTCACCCAGGATCAGGGCCGCTCGCCGATGCCATGGCGCGTATTGCCAGGCTAGAGGCTGAAAACAAACGTTTGGAATATGAGAATCAGCGCTTGCTGGAGCAGTTTGTCGTATGGGCTTACAACGCTCACACGCGCGGACTCGACAAGGACTTTTTGAGCCAGCCGCTGCCGGCCGTGAATAGAGGGCAGACTTTGTCTCATGGAGAGGTGAAGGCAAGAAGCAAGATGTAGCATATGAGGACAAGATCTTGAGAGGTGGCCAAAAAATGACCAACAACGCAGCCGCTCTCCAATCCAAGGCCAACCCACAGCAGCTCGAGGCCATCCTCGCTACCGATGGCCCGGTGCTCATCATCGCGGGCCCCGGGTCGGGGAAGACCTTCACGCTCGTCGAGCGGATCGTCTACCTGATCACGCACAAGGGCGTCGCGCCCGAGTCGCTCTTCGTCGTCACCTTCACGGACAAGGCCGCGCGCGAGCTGACGACCCGCATCTCCAATCGGCTGAGCGATCTGGGTATCAAGTTCAACCTGAACGAGATGTACCTGGGCACGTTCCACTCCATCTGCCTGCGGCTGCTGGAGGACTTCCGCGAGTTCACCCGCCTCAAGCGCAGCTTCACGCTGTTCGACCAGTTCGACCAGCAGTACTTCCTCTACCAGCACATCAAGGACTTCCGCGAGCTGCCCGACGCCCAGCTCATCATGGGCGACGACCAGACGGGCCGCTGGGCACAGTCGGAGAACCTGCTCAAGTGGGTCAACAAGGTCAGCGAAGAGGCGCTCGACGCCACCACGTTGGCAGCGGCCCCAGAGCCGGAGATCCGTGCGCTGGCGGCGTGCTTTGCCAAGTACCAGGAGCTGCTGCACGAGCACAACGCGCTGGACTTCTCCGGCATCCAGTACGAGGCCCTGCAACTGCTGGAAAAGCGCCCCGAGGTTCTGGCGCAGCTGCGCGACAAGCTCACCTACCTGATGGTGGACGAGTACCAGGACACCAACACCATTCAGGAGCGCATCCTCCTGCTGCTCGCCGGCGAGCGCCGCAATCTGTGCGTGGTGGGCGACGACGACCAGGGCTTGTATCGCTTTCGCGGGGCCACCATCCGCAACATCCTGGAGTTCCCTGCGCTGTTCGACGACGGCCAGTGCAAGCAGGTCAAGTTGACCGTCAACTATCGCTCGCACCCGGACATCATCCGCTTCTACAACGAGTGGATGAAAGAGCAGGCATGGGACGACGGAACGCGCGTCTTCCGTTTCGCCAAGCAGATCGTCCCACGCGACGACGTCTTCCCCGACGTGCCGACGGTGGTGCGGTTGGCGGCCAGTGACGACAAGGACGACACCACCAACTGGCACGCCGAGGTGCTGGCCTTCCTCAAGGGCCTGAAAGCGTCCGGCAAGCTGGCGGACTGGAACCAGGTCGCCTTCCTGTTCCGCTCGGTGAAGAACGACAAGGTGGTGGCGCTCGCGCGCTTCCTCGAAGCGCAGGGTGTGCCCGTGTTCTCCCCCCGCTCGAACATGTTTTTCGAGCGCGAGGAGATCCGCCTGATGATCGGCGCGCTGATCTTCCTGTTCCCGCAGTTCCCCAAGGTGCGGGCGTGGGCCGAAGGCGTGCATCTGGACATCTGGGACTACTACGACCACCACTGCTTCAAGCCCTTCACGGACGAGCTGCGCAAGCCGGAAAACAAGCCCCTGCTGGATTGGGCCCGCCCGCTGGCCAAGCGCCACGCCGTGCTTGCGCAGAACACCGACTACGCCTTCTCGGGTCTGTTCTACCAACTGCTGCAGTTCCCGCTGTTCTCGCGCTTCCTCTCGGAAGAGGCGATGCAGGGCGTGGACAAGGGCCGCGCCGCGCGCAATCTTGGCACTTTCTCCAAGCTGCTCACCAAGTTCGAGTACCTGCACTACGTCAGCGTGCTCAACCCGGACTTCCTGGAAAAGAACCTCCGTGACCTGTTCAACCAGTTCCTGCGCTTCCTGCAGGAGGGCGGCATCGGCGAGTACGAGGACGAGGCCGAGTACGCGCCCAAGGGTTGCGTCTCGTTCCTGACCATCCACCAGTCCAAGGGGCTGGAGTTCCCGGTGGTGGTGTGCGGCTCGCTGGAGGCGGTGCCGCGCAAGCAGCACGCCGCGCTCGACGAGCTGCTGGAAGATGGCGGGTACTTGTCGAAACCCCGCTTCGAGCCGCTGGAGCACATTAAGCACTTCGATTTCCGGCGGCTGTTCTATACCGCCTTCTCCCGCGCCCAGAACCTGCTAGTGCTGGCCGCGCAGGAGCGCAATGGCCGTGGCCTGGGCAAGTCGCCATCGAAGTATTTCGAGCGCTTGTTCTACGAGCTGCCCAGCTGGCGTGACATCGATCTGTCGGCGCTGACCTTCGAGGCCGTCAAACAGATCAACCTCAAGCGCGAGTACTCGTTCACCTCGCACATCACGGTGTTCGAGAACTGCGCCGAGCAGTACCGTTTTTTCAAGGAGCTGGAGTTCGCGCCCATCCGCGAGAGCCCGATGCTCTTCGGTACTCTGGTGCACCAGACCATCGAGGACATCCACAAGACCGTCCTGCGCGGCGAAGAGCACACCATCACCCTGGACGCCATCCGGGGCTGGTTCTCGGCCAACTACGCGATGCTTTCCAAGAAAGAGCGCGTCTACCTCGCGCCCTCCTCACAGCAGGCGGCGCTACTGCACGTGCTGCGCTACTACGAGCGCGAGAACGGCAACTGGGATCGCATCAAGGAAGCCGAGGTCGAGATTTCGCTGGTCAAGGATCAGTACATCCTCAAGGGCAGCGTCGACCTGATCCGGGGCGAGAACGACACGGTCGAGATCATCGACTTCAAGTCGGAGAAGAAGCCCGACATGGAGAAGGACCGGGAGCGGCTGCGCCAGTACCAGCACCAGCTGGAGGTGTACGCCCACCTGGTGGAAGAGCGCACCGGCCAGAAGGTCAGCCGGATGCATCTGTACTACACCGGCGAGGACGGCGGCAATCCTTACGTCTCCTTCACCAAGGACGACCGCGCCATCGGCAAAACCATCGCGCGGTTCGACGACATCGTGGCGCGCATCGAGCGGCAGGACTATCGGATGGCCGCACGCCCGGCCAAGCTGTGCCAGAACTGCGACATGCGCGCCTACTGCGACAACAAGAACTGGAAATTCAGGAAAAACGACCAATGAGCAAGAACACCCCTGCGCAGGAGTCCCTGCAACTGGCCACGCCCGATGGTGGCACCACCCACGTCGAAAAGTACGAGTTCGAGCCAATCAAGGGCTACCCGATGCTCAACTGGCGCGGCAAGCGCCCGTTCACCTCGACGCAGTATTACCCGGCGCAGTTGAAAGAGGTTCACGGCGAAGAGGTGGACGGCTGGCGCAACAAGATTTACTGGGGCGACAACCTTCAGGTGATGAGCCACTTGCTAAAGGAGTTCAGGGGCAAGGTTGATCTGATTTACATCGACCCACCATTTGATTCGAAAGCAGATTACAAAAAGGTTATTCGAAGAAAAGGGGCTGAAGCCGCAGCAGACCAAAACTCTTTTGAGGAGAAGCAATACTCAGATATGTGGTCTAACGACGAGTATTTGCAGTTCATGTTCGAAAGAATAACTCTTATGAGAGAGCTGCTTTCAGACAGAGGGAGCATTTTTTTGCACGCCGACTGGCACAAGATTCATCACCTGCGATGTATTCTCGATGAGATTTTTGGATCAGATCGCTTTTTGAATGAAATAATCTGGGGCTATGGCGCAGGTGGAAATCCAAGCAAATTTTTCCCGCGGAAGCACGATACTATACTGTGGTATGCGAAAAGTACTAACCATTTCTTTACAAAGGATCTATTTCAGAAAATACTGCGCGTCCCGTATGATGACAGTACACTAGAGACTCACTATAAAAATCGAGACGAACAAGGCAGGCGCTTCCGAGTACAGACCGTTAACGGACGAGATTATGTAACATATGCTGATGATGGAAAACTTGTAACAGATGTTTGGGTAGATATTGGCGCTCAAAATGCTGGCTCCCCGATATCGCCGGAATATACGGGTTTTCCGACACAGAAACCCGAAATGTTGCTAGAAAGAATCGTTTGTGCGGCGAGTGATGCTGGAAGCCTAGTTTTTGACTGCTTCATGGGCTCGGGGACCACACAAGCCGTCGCCATGAAGCTTGGCCGCCGCTTCATCGGCGCAGACATCAACCTCGGCGCGATCCAGACGACCACCAAGCGGCTGATCAAGGTGGCTGAGGAATTGCGCCAGAAGCAGCTCGACCCCGACACGAAGTACTACACTGGCTTCGAGGTTTACAACGTCAACCACTACGACATCTTCCGCAACCCGGTGCAAGCCAAGGAGCTGTTGCTGGAGGCGCTGGAGGTGCAGAAGCTGGAGTTCAGCACCGTATTCGATGGCGAGAAGGACGGGCGCATGATCAAAATCATGCCTGTCAACCGCATTGCTACGCGGGCGGATCTGAACGAGTTGATTGCGGGCTTCGACTACAAGGCCTGGGAGCGCAAGCAGAACGAGAGCCCGAACCGGCCCGTCGAGAAGATCACCCTCGTCTGCATGGGCCACGAGCCAGACCTGGCGGCGCAACTGGAACTGGCCGCCAAGCCCTTCAAGATCGACGTCGAGGTGGTGGACATTCTGCGCGACAAGGCCAATCTGGAGTTCAAGCGCGACTCCGAGGCCAAGGTCGTGGTGAAGAACGGCGAGCTGGTCATCGAGCGCTTCTACCCGATGAACCTGCTGCAAAAGCTCTCCTTGCAGAAGGAGTCGGTCGAGGACTGGAAGGAGCTGGTCGAGTCGGTGCTGATCGACTGGAACTACGACGGCGCGGTGCTGCAGCCGGCCGTGGTGGACATCCCCGGCAAAAACGAGATGGTCAAGGGCACCTACAAGGTGCCGGAGGATGCGGGCACCATCCGCGTCAAGATCACCGACCTGCTGTCGGAGTCCTGGGAAGGGAGCGTGTCCCATGGCGACTAAACGCAAATCTACCTCGGCCAAGGCTGGATCGTCCGGCGCGTCGCTGGACTTCGCCTTCTTTCGCTTTTTGTGGCAGTTCTACCAAGACAACCGAGGGGCGATCCGCTCGCACTACAAGGAGCTGACGCGCAAGTTCCTCGACTTCAACAACCCGGAAAAGAACCCCAAGGCCTTCCTGCGCCAGCCGCAGTTCGAGGCGCTGGAAACCTACGTTTTTCTCAAGGAGTTCCTCGACAACGCCAAGGTCGAGGAGATCTTCAAGGCGTGGTACGAGCGCAGCGGCAAGTTCGAGGGCCGCAAGTTCGGCTCCTTCCTCGGCACCGCCGGTCAGGAGATGTTCCAGTTCGGCGAAACGGACGAGCTGGAACTGGATTCGTACAAGCGGCTGTTCGAGAAGATGCGCAAGAACTCGCGCGCCTACCCGAACTACATCTTCGCGCTGACGATGGGGACGGGCAAAACCATCCTCATGGCCACCTGCATCTTCTACGAGTTCCTGCTGGGCAACAAGTTCGAGAAAGATCCGCGCTACTGCCACAACGCGCTGGTGTTCGCCCCGGACAAGACCGTGCTGCAGTCGCTGAAGGAGATCGAGTCGTTCGACCTGACCCGCGTGGTGCCGCCGGAGTACGTCAACTTCCTCACCACCCACCTGCGCTTCCACTACCTCGAGGAGGCGGGCACCTCACTCGACACGCTGGATCGCTCGCGCTTCAACATCATCGTCTCCAACACGCAGAAGATCATCCTCAAGCGCCAGCGCAAGGAAAAGACCTCCGTCGACAAGCTGTTCGGCGCGACCGGCGAAACCCTGGCCGCCACCGGTGTCTATGCCGAAGCCGCCGACCTCTACAACTTCGACCAGCCGGAAGAGGAAGGCGAGCTGACCACCAACCAGCGCTTTGAGAAACTGCGTCGCTTGGAGCAGCTGGGTATCTACGTGGACGAGGCGCACCACGCCTTCGGCAAGGCGCTGGCCAAGGACATGGGCCTGGGCACCAAGGAAACCGACACCAGCCTGCGCACCACCATCGACATCCTCGCCGCCAGCCTGAACGCGGCGGGCACGCGGGTGGTGGCCTGCTACAACTACACCGGCACGCCCTACGTGGGGCGCGAGGTGTTGCCGGAAGTGGTCTACGCCTACGGCCTGAAGGAAGCCATCGACAAAGGCTTTCTGAAGAAGGTGACGCTGCACGGCTACGCCAACACCCGCTCCGACGAGTTTGTCGACATCGCCATCGAAACCTTCCTGAGGGAAACGGGTGACTTGCGACCGGAAGGGCTGCTTCCCAAGCTGGCCTTCTTTGCAGCCACCATCGACGAGCTGACCGGCGAACTGCGCCCAGCGGTGGAGCGTGCGCTGCTCAAGCACGGCATTCCGACCTCGCGCATCCTGGTCAACGTGGGCGACGACAAGCTCACCACCAACGACGACATCCGCGAGTTCAACCGCCTGGACACCGAAGGATCGGAAAAGCAGTTCATCCTGTTGGTCAACAAGGGCCGAGAAGGCTGGAACTGCCGCTCCCTGTTCGGTGTAGGACTGTTCCGCGAGCCCAAGTCCAAGGTGTTTGTCTTGCAGGCCACGATGCGCTGCCTACGCGCCATCGGCCAGGCCCAGCACACCGGCCACGTCTTCCTCTCAGACGCCAACCTCAACACCCTGAACGACGAGCTGCAGCAGAACTTCCGCATCAGCGCCGACGAGCTGCAAAAGACCGGCAAGGATAAGGTGCGCGTGGAAGTGCGTGTGGTGGAGCCGCCGGTCAAGATCAAGCTGGTTCGCGTGCGTAAGCAGTACCAGATGCGCGAGAAGCAGTTGGTGACCGGGCAAGCGTTGATGCCCGAACGCGCTGACCCGCAGAAGTGGGGGGAGTTGGTCGAGAAGTACCGCCTCATCGAAACCCAGCAGGACGGCCTGACCGCCGCCGACGCGGCGCGCGCTTCTGCAAGTCGCACCTTCGATCTGACGGCGCGCCGGGAAAAGCGGGTGTTCTCGCGGCTATCGCTGGTGGCCGAGGTGTCACGCTATCTCAATCGCAGCCCTTTGGAGATCGAGGATCTACTCGACGCGACCAAGGAAGGTGCCGACGAGCTCGTGGCCATCACCAATGAGTTCAACGAGCTGCTCTACGACGAGATCATCCCGCGCCTGTTCCGCCAGCTCTACGACCTTGACGAGTCGCAACAGACCGAAGAACACGAGGTCGAGCTGATCAAGATGCCCCCGAACGGCTACTACGAGGTGTCGGCGGCGAAGGACAAGATCGTCCGGATGCACGACCCGCAGATCAAGGACGAAGAGCGCGCCAAGAGCTTCCACCTCGACACCTACTGCTTCGACTCCGGCTCGGAGAACTGGCTGTTCTGGGACCTCCTGCGCGAGCAGCGGGTGAAGAAGATCTACTTCACCGGGATGCTGACCCACGGCCAGTCAGACTTCTTCATCCAGTACATCGACCCCGATTCGCGCACCGTGCGCAGCTACTACCCCGACTTCATCTTCCAGCGCGAAGAGCCGGATGGCAGCCTGAAGTACGTGATCGTCGAGGTAAAGGCCGACAACCAGATCGAGGATGCCGTGGTGCAGGCTAAGAAGGACTTCGCCCAGCAGATCGCGGTGGCCAGCGGGATGGAGTACCGAATCCTCAAGTCGTCTGATGCGGACAAGAGGCATTACAGGCTGCTCTTATAGGGTGGGCGGTAGAGCGCCCGAACTGTTCGGTCTCCGAAATACGAGCTGCTAAGCAAAGTTGCCCAAATTGGGCGAAAGTAATGTTTAAACTGTTAACATCAACGCATCAAAGTCATACTTATTTACATTAACGGCATTTTGTGTACTGAGGAGGTCTTGTGGAGACATTTAGAAACAATATATTACACACGATGTTTACACATATTTGGTGTGAGTAACCGTTCTAGGAAGAGGGGGCTGCTTCTGGTCCCGATCGTCCCGGTGAAGCAAAAACCCGCACCGGGATTTGCGTTTGACGAATCGTACGAATCGCGGAATCGATGCGCTGGATCGGCGAGCTCGGCGACGGTGGCGGCCATGGTCTTTTGCTACCATGAGGCTGCAGGGCTGAACCTGCCTGGCGAGAGGGGGCAACGGTGGACTATGTGATCGCACACGAGGACGGGGTGCTCACCGTCGATACGGGCTATCTTCGCCCGGGTTTGGCGGCGGTGCACTTGATCGTGCAGGACGGGCGGGCAGCGGTGGTCGATACGGGGGTGAATGCCTCGGTGCCGCGGGTGCTGGAGGCGCTGGCGGCAAGCCACGTTCCTCCCCAGGCGGTGGACTACGTCCTGCTCACGCACGTGCATCTGGATCATGCCGGCGGAACGGGGCATCTCATGGCGGCCTTGCCCAACGCCCGACTGGTGGTGCATCCGCGCGGGGCACGCCACATGATCGATCCGTCGCGCTTGTGGCAGGCGGCCGCCGCCGTCTATGGCGAAGCCGAAACGTACGCGATGTACGGGCATCTCGTGCCGGTGCCGCCCGAACGGGTGATCGCCGTGGAGGACGGGCAAACCTTCCATCTCGGCACTCGTCCCCTGACGATCTGGCACTCGCCGGGACATGCGCGCCACCACGTCGTGATCCATGATCCGGCGGCGGGGGCGGTGTTCACGGGGGATACTTTTGGCATTTCGTACCGTGAGCTCGACGTGGCGGGGCGGGCTTCGGTGATCCCGACGACCACCCCCAGCGAGTTCGAGCCGGAAGCACTGCACGCTTCGATCGAGCGCATTCTCGCCGCTGGGCCGACGGCGGCGTATTTGACGCACTTCGGCCGGGTGCGCGAACTGGAGCGCTTGGCTGCGGATCTGCATCGCTTGATCGACGCCTACGTGGAGGTGGCCCGGGCGGCGCGCGGTGAGGGGGTGACGCGGCATCTGGAAATCCTCGGCGGGCTCGATGCCTTGATGCAGGAGGAAGCGGAGCGGCAAGGCTGGCCGTTGCGCGGAGAGGCGCTCACCGAGTTCCTGCGCATGGACATGGAGCTCAATGCCCAAGGCTTGGGAGTGTGGCTCGACCGGCAGAAACGGGCAAACGCCGGATGAGCGAGGCCGTCGATCTCGAGCGGCGTTTCGGCGGCATCGAGCGTCTCTATGGCCGGGGGGTGCTTGCCCGACTGCAGCGCTGCAAGGTGGCGGTGGTCGGGGTGGGCGGAGTCGGTTCCTGGGCGGCCGAAGCGCTCGCACGCAGTGGCGTGGGGGGCTTGCGCCTCATCGACCTCGACGTGGTGGCGGAATCGAACTGCAACCGGCAGGTGCATGCGCTCTCTTCGACGCTGGGGCGCGCCAAGGTGGAAGTGATGACGGAGCGCTTGGCCGACGTCAATCCCCTGCTGTCGTGCGAGCCGATCGACGATTTTCTCACGCCGGAGAATTGCGCCGCGCTCATCGCCGGCATGGACGCGGTGATCGACGCCGTGGATGGGGTGCGCGCCAAGGCGGCGCTGGCTGCGCAGTGCCGGGCGCAGGGAATTTTCCTCGTGATGACGGGCGCGGCCGGCGGCAAGCGCGATCCGGCGCGGATCGAGGTGGCCGATCTCACGCAGACGCTGCAAGATCCGCTGCTGGCGAAGACGCGGGCCCTGTTGCGCCGGGAGTACGGCTTTCCCCGCGGCCGGGAGCGCTTCGGCGTGCCGGCGGTATTCTCTTCCGAGCCGATGCGCCGCGATGCCCAATGCGATGCCCGCGCGGGGCTTGCCTGCGCCGGCTACGGCTCGAGCATGATGATGACCGCCGCCATGGGCCTGATCGCCGCCGAGCGGGTGGTCGCCCGCTTGCTGCAGGAGGGGAGATGAATACGGCCCCGGCGGTGATCCTCTTCGCGCATGGGGCGCGCGATCCCCGGTGGGCGGAACCGGTGCTTGCCTTGGCACAACGGCTGCGGCAGACCCTGCCCGAGGCGTACGTGCAGCCGGCGTTCCTCGAGTTCCTTTCTCCGAGCCTGCCGGAGGCGGTGGAGGCGGCGCTTGCGCGCGGCCATCGGCGCGTGGCGCTGGTGCCGGTGTTCATCGCCGTCGGCGGTCATCTGCGCGAGGACCTGCCGCAGCTGCTTGCCTGCGTGCGCTCGGCGCACCCGGACGTCTCGATCGAGGTCCTTCCTGCGCTGGGGGAAGCGGAAGCGGTACGCCGGGCGATGGCCGATACCGTTTTGGAATGGATCGCGGAGGGTGCATGAAACGTGTGGTGCCGCTGTGGTAATATCGACACACGAACGATAGCCCGCGAACGATCCATGCGTTTCCTGCTCAGCAACGACGACGGTTATTTCTCTCCCGGCCTCGAGGCGCTCGCGCATGCCCTGCGCACCCTGGGCGAGGTGACGGTGGTGGCGCCCGAGCGCGACCGCAGCGGGGCGAGCAATTCCCTCACGCTCGATCGTCCGCTCATCGTGCGGCGCGCGCCCAACGGGTTTTATTTCGTCAATGGCACGCCGAGCGACTGCGTGCACCTCGCGGTGACCGGCATGCTCGACCTGCAGCCGGACATGGTCATCTCGGGCATCAACATCGGCGCCAACATGGGCGACGACACCGTCTATTCCGGTACGGTGGCGGCGGCGACCGAAGGCTATCTGCTGGGGGTGCCGTCGCTGGCGGTGTCGCTGGTGAGCAAGTCGCCGCAGGATTTCTCCACCGCGGCCTATGTCACACGCCGCTTGGTCGAACGGCTCATGTCCCGACCGCTGTCGCAGCGGGCGGTGCTGCTCAATGTCAATATCCCCGATCTGCCACTGCCGCAACTGAAGGGGTATCGGGTGACGCGGCTGGGGCGGCGGCACAAGGCCGAGGCGGTGATTCCGGCGCAGAACCCGCGCGGTGAGACGGTCTACTGGATCGGTCCGGCGGGCAAGGCCGCCGAGGCCGGCGAGGGAACGGATTTCCACGCCGTGGCCGAAGGCTACGTCTCGATCACTCCCCTGCAGATGGATTTGACGCACTACGAGCTGCTGCTGGAGGTCGAGCGCTGGCTGCAGGAGACGGGGGCGCCATGAGCACGGCGCCGGCACGCCTCGATACGATCTCGGCGCGCGCGCTCGAGCGCCTGCTCGAGAAGCTGCGCCATGAAGGCATCCGCGACGAGCGGGTGCTGGAGGCGATGCGCCGCGTGCCGCGTCACCATTTCGTCGAGGAAGGCCTGCAGCTGCGCGCCTACGACGACATCGCCCTGCCGATCGGCTTTCAGCAGACGATTTCCCAGCCCTATGTGGTGGCGCGCATGCTCGAGCTGCTGCTCGCCGGGCGCGAGGCGGGGCGCACGCTGGAAGTGGGCGTGGGTTGCGGGTATCAGACGGCGCTGCTCGCGCAGCTCGCACCGGAAGTCTATGGCATCGAGCGCATCCGCGCGCTCTTCGAACTCGCGCGGGAAAACCTTCGCCCGTTTCGCTTGGCGCACGTGCGCCTGAAACACGGCGATGGTATGCTGGGCCTGCCGGAAGTGGCGCCGTTCGACTCGATCATCATCGCCGCGGCCGCGCCCGTCGTTCCTACGCCGCTCATCGAGCAGCTCGCCGAGGGCGGGCGCTTGGTGATGCCGGTGGGCGATGCGGCGCAAACGCTGCGGGTAGTCGATCGAACCTCTGCCGGGCTCGTGATCGCGGAGCACGACCCGGTGCGTTTCGTGCCCTTGCTGGGTGGAGTGGGTTGAATGAATGCCGAAGGAGCCGTGAGATGACGAAAGCGTGGAACCGCCGCGTGGCGTTCCTCTTGGGATGGACGGTGGCTCTGGCCGGCTGTTCGAGCGCGGTCAAAGCGCCTGTGGCCGATCGCTCCACGGCAAGCCCGTCGAGTGCGTCGGCTCCGGCCGCGAAGGCGCCGGAGGCGGCCACCGAGACGGTCTATCACGTCGTTCAACCAGGCGAGACTTTGCGCGGCATCGCCCGGCAATACGGCGTGACGACGGCGGAGCTGATCTCCCTCAACCAGCTCTCCGATCCGAACCGCATCGTCGTCGGTCAGCGTCTGAAGATCCGCGAGGGAACCTCGGTGGCGGCGAGCCCGGGGACGGGGGTGCAGGTGGTGCCGGTGCCGGTCGAAGGCGGGCCCGAAACGGTGAGCGCGGCGCCCGTGGTCACCTCACCCAAAGGGGGGCGCACGGGGGCGGAGGCGGTTCCCGCACCCGTCGCCCCGAAAGCGGAGGAACAAGCGCCGGGCGCTGCGAGCGAGGGCTGGCAGTGGCCGGCCGATGGACCGATCCTCACCCGCTTCAATGGCACCACCGTCAAAGGAATCGACATCGGCGGCAAGGTGGGCGATCCGGTGCGCGCGGCCCTCGATGGCACGGTCTCCTATACCGGCGAAGGGATCGAGGGCTACGGGCTCATCGTCATCATCCAGCATCCCAACGATTACGTCTCGGTGTATGCCCACAACAGCAAGGTCCTCGTCAAGGAAGGCCAGCAGGTCAAGCGCGGCGAGGTGATCGCGGCCGTGGGCCAGACCGGCAAGGACATAAAACAACCCAAACTGCATTTCCAGATCCGCAAGGCCGGCCAGGCCATCGATCCGCTCAAACTCTTACCCCCACGCTGAGGAGGCGATGCGCCATGGAGGAGAAAGACTTCACCGCGATCGAAGCGATTTCTGCCGACGGGGAAGCGACGTGGTGGGACAGCGAGGACGAGGCCGAGGAGGTACCGCCGGAGATCGCCGCGTTCGACGAAGAATCAGCCGTCGACGACGAGCTCTTCTCGGACGTCACGCAGCGCTACCTCAATGAAATCGGCAGCTTTCCTTTGCTCTCGGCCGAGGAGGAGCGGCGGCTGGCGCAACTGGCCAAGGAAGGGGACGAGCAGGCGCGCCGCACCATGATCGAGCGCAACTTGCGCCTGGTGGTGAGCATCGCCAAGCACTACCAGCACCGCGGGCTGCCTTTTCTCGATCTGATCGAGGAGGGCAATCTGGGGCTGATCCACGCGCTCGAGAAGTTCGATCCTTCCCGCGGTTTCCGTTTTTCTACCTACGCCACCTGGTGGATCCGGCAGAACATCGAGCGGGCGATCATGAACCAGGGTCGCACGATCCGCCTGCCGATCCACGTGATGAAGCGCATCAACCGGCTCTATCACGCGCGCCGGGCGGAGGCCACGGAAAACGGCGGCGAGACGCCCCAGTCGCTCGCCGAGCGCCTCGGACGTCCCGTCGAGGAAGTGCACGAACTGCTCGCGTTGCTGGAACCCACGGCTTCGCTCGATGCGCAGATCGACCGCGATACGGCGCGCTCGCTCGTCGAGCTGGTGGCCGACGAGTCCAGCCTCAGCCCGGAAGAGCAGATCTACAACGCCGAGCTCGAAGCGCTGGTGCAGCGCTGGCTCGATGCCTTGCCGCCGAAACATCGTTTCGTCGTCGTGCATCGCTACGGCTTGCGCGGCATCCTGCCGCAGACGCTAGAAGATCTCTCCGACGAGATGGGGCTCACCCGCGAGCGGGTGCGCCAGATCCAGCTCGAATCGCTGCGCCGGCTGCGCCACATGGCGCGCGAATCGGGGCTCGACGGTCAGGCGCTTTTTTCCTGACGCAGGCGGCGGCGCAGCTGGTGTAGGGCGCGCCGCATCGCCGCGGCGGCTTCCTCCGTTGCCAGACCGCCGCCGTAGCGCGCTTGGAGATAGGGGCGAAGCAGGGCCTCGATTTCTCCGCTCGCCTGGGGAAAGTGCCGCATCAGCCGCCTGCCGTAATCGAGCGGTCCCTCGGCCGGGGCGCGCGCCAGGCCGCGGCGCGCCATCAGGCGACAGAAGCGGTGCCACTGCCGCTCCAGGGGGTCGCGCGATGTCGGTGGCCGTTGCAGCCACCAGGCGAGCAGGGCCGCGAGCGCGAGCGCCATTCCCGTGGCGGCGAGCGCCCAGCCGAGGGCGCGGTCCGGCCTCCAGCCCAGACTGCGCCACAGGCGATGCTGGCGCTCGGCATCGAACCCCGCCACCCACACGTTCCAGCCGTATTCCCAGGCTTCGAGCTGGGCACGCAGGCGCCAGGCCCAGCGCCATTCGGGGCGCAAGAGTAGCGGCAACCCCTCGCGTTCGAGCAGCACTTCCCCCAGGCCCCGCTCGGCGCGCTCGGGTTGGGCAAAGGTGGTCGGATCGACGCGCACCCAGCCGTGAGGCGCGAGCCAGACTTCCACCCAGGAGTGCGCATCCGCCTGGCGGATGATCCAGGTGCCGTTGGCCGGATTGCGCTCGCCGCCGAGGTAGCCGAGCACGATGCGGGCAGGAATCCCCGCGGCGCGGGCCATCACGGCGAAGGCGTCGGCGAAGTGCTCGCAGAAGCCTGCGTGGGTGTCGAAGAGGACGGCATCGGCGCTGTCGCGCGCCACCGGCGGTGGCGTCAGGGTATAGCGCAGCTGCCGTTTGCGGAAGAAGTCGGCGATGGCTTCCAGCCGGGCTTCGGGTTGGAGGTATTCCCGGGCGATGGCTTCGCCCGCTTCGCGGGTGCGGGGATTCGCCTGCGGCGGCAGGAAGGTCAAGGCGCGGATCGCGGTCGACGTCAAGGCCTCGGGCAGCGGCTCGCCGAAGCGCGCCTCGCCCGTGAAGCGCGTGCGCTGCAGCAGCGGCCGGCGGGCGCGCCAGGATCCGGTCGAAGTGCGCTCTACTTCCACCGCGCCGCTCAGGGCGTGGGTACGCTCCAGGGTAAATATCCATGGCAGGTCGGACGGCTCCTGCAGGCTGCGGTAGCGTACCTGGGCCGGCCCCTGCGTGGCTTCGAGCGCAGGGTTCGGCGCGCGCCAGGGGGAAGGCTTCCAGCTGCGGCCGTCGTAGACTTCGAGCACCGGGCCGCGCCAGTAGCGTGCGGCAGGTAGTTCCCCTTCCTGGACTTCGACGACGAAGGCGATCTCGTCGGAGCGGGCGAGTTGGGCGATGCTGCCTGCTTCCAGCGTCTCCGACAAGCCCGTTTTGCCGGCGCGGGCATCGGCGGGCAGCCCCCACAGCGGCCCGGGGACGCGCGGCACCAGCACGAAGAGGAGCAGCGCGAGCGGAATCGCCCAGGCCATCGTTCGAGCGGCGTCGCGCGCCGGCTGGTCGGTCGGCAGCCTCTGGAAGGAGGAGAGCGTGAGCCGAGCGCAGGCAAGCAGCACGAGTCCGGCCCCAGCGAACACCGCCAGCGCGTGCAGCGGCGTCTGTCCGCGCAAAAAGACTGCCGTGAGGAGGAAGAGGGCGAGCGCGGCGACCATGCGCTCATCCCGTTCGCTACGCGTTTCGAGCCATTTCAGCCACACCAGCAGGGCGACGAGGGCAACGCCCGGTTCCTGACCGAACCAGTAGCCGTACTGCCAGCGTACGCCGAGTGCGCAGGCAAGACCTGCCAGCCACAGACGCCAGCCGGTGAGCGGTCCGGTCTCTTGGCGGCGGCGCAGGAACCAGACGACGGCGAGGACGGCGATACCGGCCTGGATGCCGAGGGGAAATTCGTTGAACTGGCTTCCCAGGGCCAGCATGAGTGCGAGGGCGAGCGGCGCGGCGGCCGTGCCGGCAAGGGGCCCTGTCAGCAGCTTCAGTCCGCGCAGCAGCGGTGCGATCGGCGCCGTCGCGTTCATGCCGCCTCCGGGGGGAAGAGGGCGAGGCGGCGCAGCACGGCGTGCAGATGGGATTCGCCCCGATCCGGAGGCATGAGGCCGTCGGGCAATTCCACGCCAAAGGCCAGACCCTGGCGATGGGCACCGAGTACCCAGGCGCACAGGCGCGAGAGGCGCGCTTCCACGTTGCCCGCGCCCGCGGTGTCGTTCCAGCGCAGGAGCACGGTGCCGGCGGCTGGCCCTTCACGCCGGGGCAGCATGCGCGGCCCACCGCGGGCGACGATCTTCCAGAGCACGCGCCGCAGCGGTTCGCCGGCCCGCCAGGGGCGAAGATCGGCGAAGTCCTCCTCTCCCGGCCGGACCCCCGCGGACATCGCGCCCGCCTCCTCGGCCAAGGATGCGGTTGCGGGCCAGGGGGGAGCGTCGGGCTCGGGCCGGGGATAGACCCATGCGCTCGTCGTGGGCCAGAGCACCGTCCAGGCGCGAAACCAGCCGAAGGGGTGGCGTGTGGCGACGACGAGGCGCCCGAGACGTACGAGGCCGCGCCGTTCGGTGTCCTGCTCGAGGAAGACGCGAACGGACCCCTCGGTGGGGGTGAGCCAGGCGAAGGCGTGCGCTTCCGGCGCCGTGAGCTCTAGCGGGCGGAAACGCGCCACCTCGGAGCGCAGCATCACCGGCCAGCGCAGGCGCTCTCCGGCGAAGACCGCTTCGGGCTCACCGACGTCGATCGCCACGCCGCGCAGGCTGGCGGCCGTGGCCGGGATCGCCATGACCGCCACGGCGGCGAGCCAGAAGACGAGGGCGTGGCCGAGAGAGAGCGAGTAGTTGATGGCGAGCAGCCAGAGCACGAGCAGAGTGAGGGCGTAACCGGCCCCGGCGGCGGTGGGAAGAATGTAGAGGGTACGGTTCGTGACGGTGAACGTGCCCCCGGGCGTGGCGGCGCGGCGGCGCTGCCAGCGTTCGAGTCGCTTTCTCCAGCTCGGGACGGCGCGTCCGGTCACGGCACCGGCACCGTGGAGAGGATGCGGGCCGCCGTCTCCTTGGCATCCTCGCGCGCTCCGCCGCGGTGTAGCACCAGGCGGTGCGCGGTGGCGGCGACGAACACGGCCTGCACGTCTTCCGGCAGCACGAACTCCCGGCCGGCGAGGAAGGCGTGGGCGCGAGCCGCAGCGAGCAGGGCAAGCCCGCCGCGCGGGCTCAGGCCGAGCCGCACGCCGGGATGCGTGCGGGTCTCCTGCACGAGCGCGAGCACGTAGTCGAGGAGCGCCTCGCGCGCTGCCAGGGAACGCACCTCGGCTTGCCAGACGCGCAGCTCCTTGGGGTCTGCCAACGGGCGCAGGGCCGACAGTGCGGCAGTACCTCCTTCGCCGGCGAGCAGCCGTTTCTCCACCTGGGGCGGCGGATAGCCGATCTCCAGGCGCAGCAGGAAACGATCGAGTTCGCTCTCCGGCAGGGGGTAAGTGCCCACCTGTTCGAGGGGGTTCTGCGTGGCGATCACGCAGAACGGCTCGGGCAGGGGGTGCGAGGTGCCGTCGACGGTGACCTGGCGCTCGGCCATGGCCTCGAGCAGGGCGCTCTGCGTCTTGGGGGAGGCGCGGTTGAGCTCGTCGGCGAGCAGCACCTGGTGGAAGATAGGCCCGGGCACGAAACGCAGTTCGCGCCGCGCCTCGTCGTAGACCGACAGTCCTAGCAAGTCGGAGGGCAGGAGGTCGTTCGTGCCCTGGACGCGCCCGAAATCGAGCCCGAAGACCCGGGCGAGGGCCTGCGCCAAGGTCGTCTTGCCGATGCCGGGCAGGTCTTCGAGGAGCAGGTGTCCGCCGGCGAGCAGCCCGGCGAGCGCCAGGCGCACCGTCGTCCCTTTCCCTAACAGCACGTTTTCCAGTGCTTGGCATATCGCGCCCAGGCGCTCGAATGAAGGGCTCATCGCGGGAGATTGTCAGCCAGGAAGAAAGACCCGATAATAGCCGATACGGACGGGCGCGACGGAGGAGACGGCCCAAGGAGCCCGTCCGCCCAAGGAGGGGATCCCCAACATGACGATGACCGCCCTGATCACCCATCGCGAGTGCGCCTTGCACGAGATGGGCTCTTATCACCCCGAATGTCCCGAGCGGCTGGCGGCGATCCAGGATCGATTGATCGCTACCGGCCTCGACCAGTATCTCGTCTACTACGATGCTCCCCTGGCCGAGCGCGAGCATCTGCTGCGAGCCCATACGCCCGAATATCTCGATGCGCTCTTTGCCAGCGCCCCGGAAAAAGGCTTGGTGCACCTCGACCCGGACACGGCCATGAATCCGCACACCCTGCGCGCGGCGCTGCGTGCGGCCGGGGGCGGCGTGTTCGCGGTCGATCTGGTGATGAAGGGCGAGGTGGAGAACGCCTTCTGCCTCGTGCGTCCGCCCGGCCATCATGCCGAACGCAGCAAGGCCATGGGCTTTTGCTTCTTCAACAACGTGGCCGTGGCCGCCCTGCACGCGCTGGAGACGCATGGGCTCGAGCGGGTGGCCATCGTCGATTTCGACGTGCATCACGGCAACGGCACCGAGGACATCTTCCGCAACGACCCCCGGGCGATGATGGTGAGCATCTTCCAGCATCCGTTCTACCCTTATTGCGGCACCGACGATCCGCCCCGGCACATGGTCAATATTCCGGTGCCGGCGGGAACCCGGGGAGATGCCTTCCGTCAAATCGTGTGGGACATCTGGCTCCCCGCCTTGCGCGAGCACCAGCCGCAGATGCTTTTCATCTCCGCCGGCTTCGATTCGCACTACGAGGACGACATGGGCGGGCTCGGCCTGGTGGAGAACGATTACTTCTGGGTGACGCAGCAGCTCATGGATCTGGCGAAGGAATGTGGCCATCGGCGCATCGTCTCCACGCTCGAGGGCGGCTACAATCTCTCCTCGCTCGCGCGCTCTGCGGTGGCCCACATCAAGGCCCTCGCCGAAAGCTGAAATCCGGACGTACAATACACGCTTTGTGCCACCTTTTCAGGAATCGCACGCATGAACCGCATCACTGGCTCCCTGGTCGCCATCGTCACCCCCATGCATGAAGACGGCAGTCTCGACTGGGAGCGCTTCAAGGCCCTGATCGATTGGCACGTGGCTGAAGGAACCGACGGCATCGTGGTGGTCGGCACCACCGGCGAATCGCCCACCGTTTCGTTCGAAGAGCACGTCGAGCTCATCCGCGTGGCGGTGGCGCATGCCGCCGGGCGCATTTCCATCATCGCCGGCACGGGAGCCAACGCGACGCGCGAGGCGATCTACCTCGCCCAGGCGGCGAAGGAGGCCGGGGCCACGGCGCACCTCTCGGTCGTGCCCTATTACAACCGCCCGACGCAAGAAGGGCTCTACCGGCATTTCCGCGCCATCGCCGAGGCGGTGGACCTGCCGATGATCCTCTACAACGTGCCGGGGCGCACGGTGGCCGACCTGGCCAACGACACCACGCTGCGCCTGGCGCAGATTCCCAACATCGTCGGCATCAAGGATGCCACCGGCAATCTCGACCGGGCCTGCGATCTCATCGACCGCGCCCCCGAAGGGTTCCTGCTCTACTCCGGCGACGACATGACGGCGATGGCCTTCATGCTGCTTGGCGGCCACGGCACGATTTCGGTCACCGCCAACGTCGCGCCGCGGCTGATGCACGAGATGTGCGCCGCGGCGGTGGCAGGCGACGCTCTTCGCGCGCGCGAGCTCAACCGGCGGCTGGTCGGCCTGCACCGCGACCTTTTCTGCGAGGCCAACCCCATTGCCGTGAAATGGGCGCTCGCGCGCATGGGCCGCATCGCCGACGGCATCCGCCTGCCGCTCACGCCCCTGTCTTCCGTCTACCACGACCGTGTTCGCGCCGCCCTGGCGCGTGCCGGTATCACGCTCCCGCTTTGATCCCTGGAAACGACTGCATGAAGTATTTCTTCCCACGCGAACTGGCCGGCTCGCTCGCGGCGCTGGCGGCCGTCGGCGTGCTCTCTGGTTGCAGCAGCAGCGAGCTGCTCGAAGGCAAGAAGATCGATTACCGCAGTGAGCAGAAGGTGGCACCGCTCGAGGTGCCGCCCGATCTCATCTCTCCGGCCAAGGAAGACCGCTTCGTCGTGCCGACCACCTCCGGCAAGGGCGGGGCCACGTTCTCGGCCTACGTCGCCGAGCGCAACGCGCCCAAGGAGGCCTCGCAGCGCGAGGTGCTGGTCGAGCCGAAGGCGGGTATGCGCATCGAACGTGCCGGCACGCAGCGCTGGCTCGTGGTCGAGGGCACGCCCGATGCGATCTGGCCCAAGCTGCGCGATTTCTGGCTCACCATGGGCTTTTCGCTGGCGGTCGATCGGCCCGACATTGGCGTGCTCGAGACCGACTGGGCGGAGAACCGGGCGAAGATCCCGCAGGACTTCATCCGCAACACGCTCGGCAAGCTCGTCGACAGCCTCTACTCCACGCCCGAGCGCGACAAGTTCCGCATGCGCATCGAACCGGGCAAGCGCCCCGGCGAGATCGAGGTCTACATTTCGCACCGCGGCATGCAGGAAATCTATCCCACCGAGGCCAAGGATCGCACGATCTGGCAGCCGCGACCGCCCGATCCCGATCTGGAGGCCGAGATGCTGCGCCGCCTCATGGTCTATCTCGGCGTGAAGGAGGAGCAGGCGCAGCAGATGCTGGTGCAGGCCCAGCCCAATCAGCGCGCGCGGCTCGAAACCGACGGCAACCTCGCCCGTTTGGTGGTCGAGGACAACTTCGACCGGGCGTGGCGGCGCACGGGCCTTGCGCTCGACCGCATCGGCTTCACGGTCGAAGACCGCGATCCGGCCGGCGGCATCTACGTCGTGCGCTACCTCGATCCGGATGCCGACACCGGCGAGAGCCAGGGGTGGTTCTCGCGCCTCGCGTTCTGGAAGGGCAGCGACAAGCCGCAGCAGAATTCGCAGTACCGCGTGCGGGTGCGGGGGCAAGGGGATACGACGGTGGTGCAGGTGCTCACGCCCGACAGCCAGCCGGATACCTCGAAGACGGCCAAGCAGATCCTCGAACTGCTCTACGAAGAGCTGAAGTAAGGCCGTGGATCGGGTCCGCATCGAATCGCTCGATCTCGAGGGCCGCGGCGTGGCGCACGTCGAGGGCAAGGCCGTCTTCATCGAAGGGGCGCTGCCCGGCGAGCTGGTCGAGTTCGCCGTGCTGCGGCGCCGCCCGAGCTACGAGCTGGGGCGGCTTGTACGGGTGATCCGCCCCTCCAGCCAGCGCGCGGCGCCGCGCTGCCCGCACTTCGGGGTGTGCGGGGGCTGCGCCCTGCAGCACTTCGAGCCGGCGGCGCAGGTGGCGGCCAAGCAGCGGGCGCTGGAAGACGCGCTGTGGCACATCGGCCGGCTGCGCGCCGAGCGTCTGCTCGCGCCCATCCACGGGCCTTACTGGGGCTACCGCAGCCGCGCGCGCATCGGGGTGCGCCTGGTGCCGAAGAAAGGCGGCGTGCTCGTAGGGTTTCGCGAGCGCAAGAGCAGCTACATCGCCGACATGACGCGCTGCGAGATCCTGCCGCCGCACGTCTCGGCCCTGCTGCCGGTGCTGCGCGCGCTCATCGGCGAGCTTTCCTGCCCCGACCGCATTCCCCAGATCGAGGTGGCGGTGGGCGACGACGGGACCACCGTGCTCGTTTTCCGCCATCTGGTGCCGTTGCTGCCGACCGACCGCGAAGCACTCGCCGCCTTTGGCGAGCGTCACGGAGTGCAGGTGTGGCTGCAGCCCGGCGGGCCGGATTCGATCGTTCCGCTCTTCATCGGCGAGGGACGGCCGCTCGCCTACCGGCTGCCGGAGTTCGGCCTGACGCTCTTCTTCGCACCGACCGATTTCACCCAGGTGAACGTCGCCGTCAACCGCTTGCTGGTGCGCCGCGCGATCGACCTGCTCGAGCCACGCCCCGGGGAGCGCATCGCCGATTTCTTCTGTGGGCTGGGCAACTTCAGCCTGCCGATCGCCCGCCGCGGCGCGCAGGTGCTGGGCATCGAGGGGTCGGAAGCTCTGGTGGCGCGGGCCCTCGAGAATGCGCAAAAAAACGGTCTGGCCGAACGTTGCCGCTTCGATGCCGCCAACCTCTTCACCGTCACGCCCGACAGCCTCGCCGCGCTCGGGGTGTTCGACAAGTGGCTGGTCGATCCGCCGCGCGACGGGGCGATCGAGCTCGTCAAGGCGATCGATCCGGTTCATGGGCCGCGCCGTATCGTCTATGTCTCGTGCAACCCGGCCACGCTCGCGCGCGACGCGGCGGTGCTGGTGCATGAGAAGGGCTATCGGCTGGAATCGGCCGGGGTGGCGAACATGTTTCCGCACACGGCGCACGTCGAGTCGATCGCGCGCTTCGAGCGGGCCGGCTGAGGGCGGGCGGTGCAGCAGGAGGCGGCGCGGCGCAAGAACGAGGGGGGATGGCGGCATGCCTTCGTCGCCTTCGTCTATTCCTGGCGCGGCTTGCGCGCCGCCTGGCGCCACGAGGTGGCGTTCCGTCAGGAGGGGATCGTCTTTTTGCTCGCTGTGCCGGCAGCTTGGCTTTTGGGTCGCAGCCCGGCCGAGCGGGCGTTGCTGGTTGCCGTGACCTTGGCGGTGCTGGTGGTCGAATTGCTCAATTCGGCGATCGAGGCAGTGTGCGATCTGGTGCATCCCGACGCCCATCCCCTCGTGGGGCGGGCCAAGGATCTGGGCAGCGCGGCGGTCTTGCTGTCGATCGCGTGCGCTGCGCTCGTGTGGGGCGGGGTGCTGTGGATGAGGGTGTTCGATTGAGGCGCGCCGGCGGCTTGGGGAGCCTTACCGCATGCCGGAGCGCGGCCATTCATGGGGGATCTTACCGGTGTCAGGGATATCTTGGTGGGAAGCAGCCGTCTTGGGGATGGTGGAAGGGGCGACCGAATTTTTGCCGATCTCTTCGACGGGACATCTCATCATCGTGCAGGATCTGCTGGGGCATACGGACGAGGCGAGCAAGGTCTTCAACGTGGCCATTCAGCTGGGGGCGATCCTGGCCGTGTGCTGGTATTACCGCGATCGGCTCTGGCGGGTGACCCAGGGCCTGGGGCACGATCCGGCGGCGCGGCGTTTCGTCCTCAATCTGTTCGTCGCCTTTTTGCCGGCGGCGCTCATCGGCCTCGTCGCGCACAAGGCGATCAAGACCTACCTCTTCTCGCCGCTGACGGTGGCGCTCGCCTTGGCGCTGGGGGCGGTGCTCATCTTCGTGGTGGAGCGCTGGCGCCCGGCGCTGCGCATCCAGTCCGTCGACGACATGCGGCCCGCCGATGCCTTGAAGGTGGGATTCGCGCAGAGTCTGGCGCTCATTCCCGGAACCTCACGTTCCGGAGCGACGATCATCGGCGGGATGGCGTTCGGCCTATCGCGCCAGGCGGCCACCGAATTCTCTTTCTTCCTGGCGATTCCGACCATGTTCGCGGCGGTGCTCTACGATCTGGCCAAGAGCTGGTCGGCCTTGAGCCGTGACGATCTGACGGCGATCGCGCTGGGTTTCGCCGTGGCCTTCGTTTCGGCCTTGGCGGCGGTGCGCTTTCTGCTCGGTTTCGTCGCGCGGCACTCGTTCGTCGGCTTCGCGTGGTACCGGCTGGCGCTCGCGCTCGTCGTCTGGGCTTATTTCGCCGTTTGAGGCAGGGCGATCGCGCGGGCGAGCTCGGCCGCCAGGGCGTTGCGCCGCTCGGGCGCTTCGAGCATCTCGCCGCGGATGAGGAAGGTGTCTTCGGCCCGCTCGCCCAGGGTGTCGATGCGCGCCATGTCGATGGCGATGCCGTGGCGCGCGAGCGTGCGCACGATCTTGTAGAGCAGTCCCGGCTGGTCGACGGCGGTCACGCTCAGCACGTAGTGCTGACCGCGCTCGTCCGGACGCAGATGGATCTGCGGCGGAAAAGGAAAGTGGCGCACGAGGCGCGGCAGGCGCCGTCCGCCGAGATCGGGTTCAGGCGGAGGGCCTTCCTGCATCAGCCGGCGCGGCAGTTCGTACTCGAGCAGGGGCAGTAGTTCGCGCGCCGGCAGATCGTCCGGGGCACGCAACACGAAGCTGTCGAGCGCATAGCCGGCGTGCGTGGTGTGGATCTTCGCCTCCCACACGTCCAGCCCCAACTGGGCGAGACCGGCGATGAGCCGCAAGAGCAGCTCGGGAGCGTCGCGCGTATAGACCATGAGCTGGATGCCGCTGCCCTCGCCGTCGGGCAGCAGCCGCGCGCGCACCACGGGTTCTTCCTGTTGGAAACGGCCGTAGAGGATGCGGGTGTGCCAGGCGATCTCTTCGGCGGAATGGCGCAGGAAGTAGGCGGTATCCAGCGTGCGCCAGAAAGGGGTTTCGGCCTCGGGGCGCAGACCATGGAAGCGCAGCAGCCGGCGGGCATCTTCGAGCCGGGCGGTGAGCGGATCGTGCGCGAGGCCCTGGCGGCGCTGGCGCAGATGGCGGCGCGTGGCTTCGAACAGATCCTGCAGCAGGCGCTCTTTCCACGGCGTCCACACTTTGGGGCTGGTGCCGCGGATATCGGCGTGGGTGAGGAGGTAGAGGGCAATGAGGCGGCGTTCATCCCCCACCAGGGCGGCGAAGCGCGCCACGACCTCCGGATCGCTGATGTCTTCTTTCTGCGCGGTGCGCGACATTTCCAGGTGATGGCGCACCAGCCAGACGGCGAGCTCGGCGTCCGGCTCGGCGAGCCGGTGTTCGCGGCAGAATCGTTCGGCCTCTTCCGCGCCGATCACGCAATGATCTCCACCCCGCCCCTTGCCGATGTCGTGGAAGAGCGCCGCGAGGTAGAGCAGCCAAGGCTGCCCGAACTCGAACATGAGCGCATTCATCGCGGGGTATTCGTGCGCGTGTTCTCCCATGGTGAAGCAGCGCAGGTTGCGCACGACCATCAGCGTGTGGGTATCCACGGTATAGGCGTGGTAGAGGTCGTACTGCATCTGGCAGATGATGCGCCGCCAGGGGGGGATATAGCGGGAGAGGATACCGAATTGGTTCATCCGCCGCAGGCCGTGCACGATGCCGCGGCGCTGGCGCAGCAGGTCGAGAAAGAGCGCCTGGTGGCGCGGTTCGAGGTGATAGGCGTCGTCGATGAGCTCGCGGTGCGCCCACAGCAGCCGCAGGGTGCGGGCGGTGAAGTCGGTGAGCTCGCTTCGTTGCGCGAGCAGCAGGAAGACTTCGAGGAGGGCTTCCGGGTGGCGCACGAAGACCTCCTCGCTCACCACGTCGAGCCGGTCGCCGCGCTGCTGGAAGCGCTCGTTGATGGGGAAAGGCAGGCGCTGACGTTCGGGAAAGAGCGCTTCGGCGAAGGTGGCCATGAGGATGGCGTTGACCTGCAGCACCTGCTTGGCGGTGAGGTAGTAGCGGCGCATGAAGACTTCGGCGGGGCGCCGCCCGTCGCGCCCGGCGATGCCCAGGCGCTGGGCGAGCTGCTCTTGGTGGTCGAAGAGCAGCCGGTCTTCGGCGCGGCGCGAGAGTAGATGCAGATGGATGCGCACGCGGGCGAGGAAGCTCTGGCAGCGCGACAACGCCTGCGCTTCGGTGGGAGTGAGCAGACCTTTGGCGGCGAGCGCCGACCAGCCGCCGCGGTAGCCGAGCGCCCGGGCGATCCACACGAGCAGCTGCAGGTCGCGCAGCCCGCCGGGGTGTTCCTTGCAGTTGGGCTCCAGCGCGAAAGGGGAGCCGAGCATGCGGGCGTGGCGCTGCTCTTGTTCCTGGCGCTTGGCTTCATAGAAGGCGCGCGGGTCGAGCCAGGTACGATAGCGTTCGCGGAACGTGCGATAGAGCACGCGCGATCCGGCCACCAGACGCGATTCGAGCAGGTTCGTGGCTACCGTGATGTCCTCGTCGGCGAGCGCGAGCGACTGTTCGAGGGTGCGCACGCTCGCGCCCACCTGCAGCCCCACGTCCCACAGCGCGGCGACGAGGGCGTGCACCCGGGCCTCGTCTTCGGCATCCGCCGCTTGGGCCAGCAGGATCAGGACGTCGATGTCGGAGTGGGGATAGAGCTCGCCGCGGCCGTAGCCGCCCACGGCCAGGAGCGCCGCGCCGCGCGGCAAGGGATGGGTTTCGAGCAGGCGGCGCAGGGTTTCGTCGACCAGGTGCGCGTGGCGCGCGAGATAGCGCGCCGGCGAGAGGGAGCCTTCGAGGAAGGCGCGCGCGAACGCTTCGCGCCCCGTGGCGAGTTCGTCCTTGAGCGGGGCGAGGTGTTCAGCCGATGAAGCCATGGCCGAAGCGCTCGCGCACGATCTCGGGCGGCGGCGGGCAGCCGGGCGAGACGGTGAGTACTTCCACGCCGGTGTGGGTGACCAGCACCGCGTGTTCCCATTGCGCCGAGAGGCTGCGATCCTTGGTGATGACGGTCCAGCCGTCGGGCAGCACCGAGGTGGCCGCGCGGCCGGCGTTGATCATCGGTTCGATGGTGAAGATCATGCCGGGCTTGAGCTCGATGCCGGTGCCGGCTTTGCCGTAGTGCAGCACCTGCGGGTCTTCGTGGAACTTGCGCCCCACGCCGTGGCCGCAGTATTCGCGCACCACGGAGAAGCCGTGGCGTTCGGCATGGTGCTGGATGGCGGCGCCGATGTCGCCCAGGCGCGCCCCGGGCCGCACTTGGGCGATACCCAGCCACATGCATTCGAACGTCACCTCCACCAGGCGCTTGGCGAGGATGCTCGTCTCGCCGCCCACGACGAACATGCGGCTGGTGTCGCCGTGCCAGCCGTCCTTGATGACGGTGATGTCGATGTTGAGGATGTCGCCTTTCTTCAGTTTCTTCGGCGCGGGGATGCCGTGGCAGACGACGTGGTTGACCGAGGTGCAGATCGACTTGGGGTAGGGCCGGCTGCCGCCGCCGGTGTAGTTGAGCGGCGCGGGGATGGTGCCCTGGACGTTGACCATGTAGTCGTGACAGAGCCGGTCGAGCTCCTCGGTGGTCACGCCCGGCTGCACGTAGGGGGCGATGTAGTCGAGCACTTCGGCGGCCAGCCGCGAAGCGACGCGCATTTTTTCCAGGTCTTCGGGATTGGTATAGATCGCCATCGTTCGTTCGCTTCCGGTCAGACGCCCTGTTTGAGCGAGGCTTCGATGAAGCCGTCGAGATCGCCGTCGAGCACGGCCTGGGTGTTGCCCACCTCATAGCCGGTGCGCAGGTCCTTGATGCGCGACTGGTCGAGCACGTAGGAGCGGATCTGGTGCCCCCAGCCGATGTCGCTCTTGCTCTCTTCGAGCTTTTGCTGTTCCTCGCGGCGCTTGCGCAGCTCGTGTTCGTAGAGCCGGGCACGCAGCATGGACATGGCCGCGGCCTTGTTCTTGTGCTGCGAGCGGTCGTTCTGGCACTGCACGACGATGCCCGTGGGCAGGTGCGTGATGCGCACGGCCGAATCGGTGCGGTTGACGTGCTGCCCGCCGGCGCCCGAGGCGCGGTAGGTGTCGATGCGCAGATCCGCCGGGTTGATCTCGATCTCGATGGAGTCGTCGACTTCGGGGTAGACGAAGACCGAGGCGAAGCTGGTGTGACGCCGGGCGTTGGAGTCGAACGGGCTCTTGCGTACCAGCCGGTGGATGCCGGTCTCGGTGCGCAGGTGCCCGTAGGCATAGGGGCCGGAGACCTTGATGGTCGCTCCCTTGATGCCGGCCACTTCCCCCTCGGATTCTTCGAGCAGCTCGGTCTGGAAGCCCTTGCGCTCGCAGTAGCGCAGGTACATGCGTTCGAGCATCGCCGCCCAGTCCTGCGCTTCGGTACCGCCGGCTCCGGCCTGGATCTCGATGAAGCAGTTGCCCGGATCCATGGGGTCGGAGAACATCCGGCGCAGCTCGAGTTCGTGCAGCCTGGCTTCGACCGCTTCGACTTCGGGGATGAGCTGCTCGAGCGAGGTTTCGTCGCCCTCTTCCTTGGCGAGCTCGAAGAGCTCGGCGAGCGCCTGGGCCGAGTCGGCCACCTCTTCGAGCGTCAGGACGACGTCTTCGAGCGCGCGCTTTTCCTTGCCGAGTTTCTGCGCCTGCTCGGGGTCGTTCCACACCGCCGGGTCTTCGAGGGCGCGGTTGACTTCTTCGAGCCGGCTTTTCTTCTCGGCGTAGTCAAAGATACCTCCGTAAGTCGGCACCGCGCTCGGCCAGGCCGTGGATGCGGGCTTCGAGTTCGTTGATCGCTTGGGCGTCCATCGTTGCTCCTGAAAAATGGTTGAAAATTTTGCTCGGGAATTATACGCTGTCCGGTTCGACCCCGGCCGGGCGGGCGAGTTCGATCTGCAACCGCAAGCGCTCGACGCCGTTCCAGGCGTCGCGTACCGGCCGGTAGGCGAGTTCGACCTGGGCCGGCAGCGGTTCGGCATGGCCGAAGAAAATCGCCTCGCACGGCTGGCGGTCGCGGTGCAGCTTGAGCTGCAGGTGCACTTCCTTGAGGAGGCGCTGCTCGAGCACGGTGAAGGTGTCGAGAAAGAGGGGGGCGGGAAAGCCCTGTCCCCAGACTTCGCCCTCGAGCCGGCCGACGGTGGTGAGCGTGAGCGCTTCGAGGGGGAGCGAGCCGTCGGTGGGCAGCTCCGCCACGCCCAGCGCCTCGGTGCCGATCGTCTGCGCCGCCTCTTCGAAAGCCTGCTCGAAGCGGGCGAGGTCGGCGGCGCGCAGCGTCACGCCAGCGGCCATGGCGTGCCCGCCGAAGCGCAGCAAGAGCCCCGGGTGTTTCTTGCTGATCCAGTCGAGCGCATCGCGCAGGTGCAGCCCGGGCACGGAACGGCCGGAGCCCTTGAGCAGATCTTCATCGCCCGGGGCGAAGGCGAAGACGGGGCGATGGTGGCGCTCCTTGATGCGTCCGGCGACGATGCCGATCACGCCCTGGTGCCATTCGGGATGAAAGAGCGTGAGCGTGGCGCGCCCCTCGAGCGTGAGGGCATCGAGCGCGAGTTCGGCCTGCTCGCGCATCTGCGCTTCGATCCCGCGCCGTTCGCGGTTGATGTCCTCGAGCCGCTGCGCGAGTTCCAATGCGCGGCTTGGGTCGTCTTCGATGAGGCAGGCGATGCCCAGGCTCATGTCTTCCAGCCGCCCGGCGGCGTTGAGGCGGGGGCCGAGGAAGAATCCCAGGTCCTGGGCGGTGGCGCGGGCGGGATCGCGCCTGGCCACCTGGAAGAGGGCGCGTATGCCCGGCTGCATCCGGCCGGCGCGGATGCGCGCCAGCCCCTGGGCCACCAGAATGCGGTTGTTGTGATCGAGCCGTACGACGTCGGCGACCGTCCCCAGAGCGACGAGATCGAGCAGTTGAGCGAGATTGGGTTCGGGGCGGGTGGAGAAGGTGCCGCGGCGGCGCAGCTCGGCGCGCAGCGCCAGCATCACGTAGAAGACGACGCCCACGCCGGCGATCGCCTTGCTGGGGAAGTCGCAGCCGGGCTGATTCGGGTTGACGATGGCATCGGCCTCGGGGAGGACGTCGCCGGGAAGATGGTGATCGGTGATGACGAGGCTCATGCCGAGCGCGCGGGCGGCCGCGGCCCCTTCGACGCTGGCGATGCCATTATCGACGGTGATGAGCACGTCCGGCGCGAAGCGTTCGGCCGCGAGCGCCACGATCTCGGGCGAGAGCCCGTAGCCATAGGTGAAGCGGTTGGGCACGAGAAAATCGACGTGCGCCCCCATGGCGCGCAGGGCACGCACCGCCACGGCGGTGGCAGTGGCGCCGTCGCAGTCGTAGTCGCCGACGACTACGATGTGCGCCTGCGCGTCGATCGCCTCGGCCAAGAGCTCTGCCGCCTCGCGCGTGCCTTTCATCGCCTCGGGGGGCAAGAGGCGCGCGAGCGCCGTGTCGGTCTCGGCGGGGTGCTCGATGCCGCGGGCGGCGTAGAGGCGCGCGAGCAAGGGGTCGATGCCGGCTACGAGCAGCCGCTCCAGGGCGCGGCGAGGCGTGGAGCGGACGATGGGGCGAGGGGTCATGGGGCGGTTTCCTCCAGCAGCCGCGCGAGTGTGCGCGGGCGGCGAACAAGGCGGCTCAGGGGTGCGAGACGGCGGCGCCATGGGGTGATCTCCAGGCGCAGGCTCGCCTTGTCGCCCGGCAGCAAGAGCGAAAGGCGTGGCAGGCGGGCATCGAGCGCGGCGAGCCAGTCGCGCTCGAGGGCGGCGAGGACCGTGCGCCAGCCGGTGAGATCGAGCCGGCGGCAGGGGTTCTCGGCGGCATCGAGGAGCGCCACGTCGAATTCCTGGCCCGCATCGCGCTCGGCGAGTACGAGGTCGTGGCCAGCGGCGCCCGCCCAGCCGCGCGCAAGCGGATCGAGCGTGCGTGCTCCCAGCACGCGGCGGGGAGGGACGGCGTTCGCCGCCGGCCGTTCGTTGCCCCAGAGCCACAGCGAATCGACGGTGGGCCATCCCCGGCGGCGGCGCTCGGCATTGATGGGGTGGGCGTGCAGCCAGATTTGCAGCTCGTTCATCAGCCGCCGCCAGCGCCGGGCGTCTTCCCCTTGGGGCAAGAGGGCGTCGAGCGAGCGGCCGGAGGCTTCGTCGAGCGGGGCGAAGCGCACGCCCTCGACGGGAGCGGCGAGCCGCAGGTAGCCGCGCTGCGGCGCAACGAAATCGAACCCGAGGATCCAGTCCGGAGCGATCTGCGTGAGCCAGGCGGAGAGGGCCGGAGCGAGGGCAGCGGCTTCTTCGGGGCTCAGCCCGGCTTCGCCCGGTTCGGTGACGACGATGCGGTCGCGTGCGAGCGTCAGCATCACTGGGTCGGCGCACAGCAGGGACCCTCCGGCGGCAGGCGGCGCTTTCTCTTCTTCACCGCGGCGGCGCAGTTCGGCCAGCGGCGCCGGCGCCGGTCCCAGCACGGCGGCGAGCGTTTCGCGGTATGATCGCGGCGATTCGCGACGGCAGGCGCCCACGGCGAGCCATCGTTCGAGCGTGGGCTGCGGGAGGCCGTCGAGCAGGCCGTGCGCGCCGGCGTTGGGCCAGAGCAGGCCGGGGAGGACGACGGTCGGACTCATGCGGCGATTGTACCGTCGACGGCGCACGCCACGGAAAACGGAAAAGGGACGATGTACGAATGGTTCATCGGCTGGCGCTATACCCGCCGGCAACGCGGCACGCGCGGGCGCAACGCCTTTGTGTCGTTCATCTCGCTGGTCTCCATGCTGGGCCTGATGCTGGGCGTGGCCGCCCTCATCGTGGTGTTGTCGGTGATGAACGGCTTTCAGGACGAACTGCGCCATCGCATCCTGGGGGTGGCCTCGCACATCGAGGTCACGGCCCAGAGTGGCATGCTCGAAGAATGGCCGGCGGTGCTCGACCGGGTGCGACGGCATCCGGAGGTACTCGGCGCCGCGCCCTTCATCCAGGAACAGGCGATGGTGAGCGGCAACGGCCGCGTGCAGGGCGTGGGGGTGCGGGGCATCGAGCCCTCGCTCGAGCGCGGCGTCGCACAGTTCGCCGACTATTTGCGCGCCGGCAGCCTGGAGGCCTTGCAGCCGCATTCCTACGGGATCGTGCTGGGCACGGATCTGGCGCGGCGCCTGGCCGTGGGTCTGGGGGACGAAGTAACGCTGATCGCACCCACGGCCACGGCCACGCTGGCCGGTGTCATGCCACGGGTGCGCGCCTTCCGCGTGGTCGGACTCTTCGAATCGGGGATGTATGAATACGATTCGGGTCTGGTGCTGGTGCATCTGCGCGATGCCCAGGCGCTCTATCGCTACGGAGAGGCGGTCTCGGGGGTGCGCCTGAAAGTGCGCGACCTCTTCGCCGCCCCGGCTGTGGTGCGCCAACTCGCCCCGACGCTGCCCGCCGGCCTGTGGCTGCGCGACTGGACGCAGACGCATGCCAATTTCTTCCGCGCCGTGCAGCTGGAGAAGACCATGATGACGCTCATCCTCTTTCTCATCGTGGCGGTGGCCGCGTTCAACATCGTCTCCACGCTGGTGATGGCAGTGCAGGACAAGACCGCCGACATCGCCATTCTGCGCACCCTGGGCGCGAGCCCGGCTTCCATCATGGGGATCTTCGTCGTGCAGGGCACCACCATCGGCGTGCTGGGGCTGGCGGCGGGGCTCGCGCTGGGGCTGACGATCGCCCATCACCTCGACGTGGTGGTGCCGGCGCTGGAGCATCTCACCGGGGCGACCCTGTGGAACAAGGAGATCTATTTCCTGAGCGAGCTACCCTCGAAGGTGCTCGCTGCCGACGTGCTGCGCGTGCTCACCGGCTCGTTCGTGCTCACGCTGCTCGCCACCCTCTATCCCAGCTGGCGCGCTTCGCGCCTGCAGCCAGCCGAGGCGCTGCGCCATGAGTGAGACGACGGCCAGGGGGGCCGAAACGCCGGTACTGGAGGCGCGGGCGCTGAGCAAGGTATACCTCGACGCGGGCGCGCCGCTCACCATCCTCGACGGCGTGGATCTGACGGTGATGGCCGGCGAGCGTGTGGCCATCGTCGGGGCTTCCGGTTCGGGCAAGAGCACCTTGCTGCACCTGCTGGGCGGGCTCGACCGGCCCAGTAGCGGCGAAGTGGGCTGGTCGGGGCAGGCGGTGTTCGCGCTCGACGAAGCCGCCCGCGGCCGGCTGCGCAACGCCATGCTCGGCTTCGTCTATCAGTTCCACCATCTGCTGCCAGAATTCACTGCGCTCGAGAACGTGGCGCTGCCGTGGATGATCCGGCGCCGGCCTAGGGCCGAGGCGCTGGAGCGAGCGCGGGCGCTGCTGACCGAGGTGGGGCTGGAAGCGCGGCTGGCGCACTTCCCGTCCCAGCTCTCGGGCGGGGAGCGCCAGCGCGTGGCGATCGCCCGGGCGCTCGTCACCGAGCCGCCCTGCCTGCTCGCCGACGAACCCACCGGCAACCTCGACCGGGCGAACGCCGAGCGCGTCTTCGAATTGCTGCTCTCGCTCACCCGCACGCGCGGCATGGCGCTCGTAGTCGTCACCCACGACGAGCGGCTCGCCTCCCGGCTCGACCGCCGGCTCGTGCTGGAAGCGGGGCGGCTGGTAGCAGTATGATGTAGTGATGTCAGCTCATCCCTGCTACTTTTTAGGTGCAAGGGAAGTCGTCGCCATGCGACGTCGGCTCCGACGCCGGCGCCACTGGTGCACGAGATGCCATCGCCACCAGGCGCGCACGAGGAAATAGCCTGCAATGGCAAGCGTGCTTGCCAGCACGAAGAGGCCGAGAAAGAGCGGCGTCCCCAAGGAGGCCACCCAGGCGAACGCCTGATCCATCCATTCTCTCAGGCTTTGCTCACCCCATTCGGGTGCGGGCTGAAAGCCGCCGTTTTCTCGTCCGAGCAGGAAGCTTCCGATCTGGAAGGCGGCGAAATAGATCACGGGGATGGTGAAAGGGTTCGTATAGAGGGTGGTGAATACGGCAACCGGTAGATTGGCGCGAAAGAGCACGCACAGGAGCGCGGCGGTGAGCATCTGGAACGGCCCAGGAATGAGGCCGCACCACAGGCCGATGGCGACGCCCGCCGACACCGAACGGCGGTTGATGTGCCACAGTCGCGGGTGGAGCAGGGTGTTGCGAAACGGTCTCAGCCAGCGGTTGTCGCGTACGACTTCGTGATTGGGCAGAATGCGTTTGAACCAGCGGCGCATGGGAGCCTCAGGGTGAGGAGCGATCGAGCAGGAAATCGCGCACGACGGCGATCTGCTGCGGGTCCATCAGCGCCGGAGCATGGCCGACGCCGGGGATCTCGACCAGCTTGGCGCACGGGCCGCGGCGGGTCATTTCCTCGGCGGTCTCGCGCGTGAGCAGATCCGATTCGGCGCCGCGCAGCACCAGGGTGGGACAGCGGATGGCGTCCCAGAGTGCCCAGAGGTCGACGTCGAGCGCCGGTTGCGTCTGGAAGGGGACGGCGATGCCGGGGTCGTAGCGCAGCACCCAGCGCCCGTCCACGTCCTGGCGCACCGAATGCAGGGTGAGGTGCCGCCATTGCGCGTCGGTGAGCGGTCCGAAGGGGGCGTGGATGCGCCGCAGGTAGGCTTCGGCCTCTTCCTGCGTGGCGAAGTGCGGTGTTTCGGCCACGTAGCGCCCGATGCGCTCGAGCGAGGCGGCCGAGAGCACGGGGCCGACGTCGTTGAGCACCAGTTTGTCGATCGGGCTCATGGGCTGGGCGGCGAGCGTCATGCCGATCAATCCCCCCATGGAGGTGCCGAGCCAATGCAGGGTCTTGGGGCGGATCTTGCCGAGCAAGGTGAAGAGGTCCGAGACGTAGAGCGGAATCGTGTAGTCGGTCTTGACCGTGAGCCAGTCGGAGAGCCCGCGTCCGACCACGTCGGGGCAGATCACGCGGTAGTGGGGTGCGAGCGCGCGGGCGAGCTCGTCGAAGTCGCGCCCGGTGCGCGTGAGGCCATGCACGCACAGCAGCACCTTGGGGTTGGTCGGATCGCCCCATTCGTAGTAGACCATGCGATGGATGCCGTGTGGACCGACGCACATGATGTGGTCGGTGCGCATCTCGGTGGGATGGCCGTCGTGGCGCGGCGCAGATTCGCCGGCGGAAGTGCGTGGCGTGGGGCGCGCGCCGGTAAGCCAGCGCTTGGCGCGTTCGATCCAATGAGCAAGATTCATGGGGATGGCTCCTCTTCTTCGCAGGAAGGGTCTTGCCATACAGAATACCAGTAGCGCCGCGTTTCTGCCCGGTGAGTTCGCACGCTCAAGCCCTCGGTCGCGAAGAAGGCCGTGACCGCGCCGTCGCGGTCGCTGCGCCACGCCTGCGCCCCGGCCCGCCGCCAGGCCGAGGCCACGCCGCAGTCCGGATGGTGAAAACGGTTGCGGTAACCAGCGGCGTAGACGACGTGGCGCGCGCCGGTGGCGGCGATCCACTTCGGCGAGGAGCTCGTTTTGCTGCCGTGGTGCCCGGCCACGACGAGCTCGGCGCGCAGCGCCTGCGCCGGCAGGGTGGCGAGCAGATGGCGTTCGCCGCGCTGCCCCAGGTCGCCCGGTACGATCGCCGCCCCGCCGGCCGCCTCCACGCGCAGCACGCAGGAGGCGTCGTTGTCCCCGCGCCCTTTCCAGGGGTCGGCAAGGTCGGGATGGAGGATGGCAAAGCGTACGCCGTCCCATTCCCAGCGATCGTCGCGGCTGCAGGGTAGTGCCAGCGGAGGCAGCGCCGCCAGGCGGGCTTCGTCCATGCCGCCGGCGCGCACGGAGGCTGCGGGCAGCGCCCGCGCGAGCGCGGGCCAACCGCCAATGTGGTCCTCGTCCGGATGCGAGAGGATCACGCGGTCGAGCCGGCGCACGCCCTGGGCACGCAGGTAGGGCAGAAGCACGCGGCTGCCGGCGTCGAACCCGCCTTGCCGGGGGCCGGTGTCGAAGACGAGGTCGTGCGCGGCGGTCTGCACGTGTACCGCGAGTCCCTGTCCGACGTCGAGCACCGTGAGGCGCGCCTCCCCCGGTCCCGGCCGCGGCGGCTGCCAGAAAAGGATCGAAGCGATTCCGACGAGACCGATCGATCGGGCCGGCGTGCCGCGCGGCAGCAGCATCCAGGCAATCGCAGCCGTGGCGGCGGGCACCAGCGGCCAGGGCGGATGCGGCAGGATCAACGTCGCGCCAGGCAGCGATGCGCACAAGCGCAGTACCGCCTCGAGCGCGGCCACGCTCGCATCGAACGCCACCACGAACAATCCGGCCGGGAAGGCGAGCACGAGCAGCGCGAGCGGCGTGACCACCCAGCTCACCCAAGGGATGGCCACCAGGTTGGCGAGGGTACCGAGCGCGGCGACGCTGCCGAACCAGCCGAGCACCACCGGCGCGAGCAGCAGCGTCAGGCGCCATTGCACTGTGACGAGTTTCCGACCGAAGGACAGCAGCGGACGGTACCACGGCAGGGTTTCTTCGGCGGCGTTTGCTTCGGCCGCGGTGTCTTGCGTCGCCGGCGCACCATAGACGATGAGCGCCCCCATGGCGAGGAAGGAAAGCCAAAACCCGGGCGCGCCCACCGCCCAGGGATCGAAGACGAGCACCGCCCACAGGCTCAGCATCAGCACCGTCCAGCCGGAGACGAAACGGCCGCTGAAGAGCGCGCCGGCTGCCGCCAGCAGCATCACCACGGCGCGTTGCGTCGGCACTTCCATGCCCGAGAGAAGCGCATAGGCGAGCGCCGCGAGCACGCCGGCGGCCAGCCCCGCCGGCCGTGCCGGCAAGATCAGCAGCCGGGCGGGATTGCGCCGCCACAGTGCCGCCGCCATGCCCCCGGCGAGCACCGCCACCAGCGTCACGTGCAAGCCGGAGATGCTCACCAGGTGGGCCGTGCCGGTGGCTGCGATCGTTTGCCAGGCTTCTTCGTCGAACCCCCGCATGTCGCCGATCGCCAGCGCCGCGAGCCATTCGCCATGGTGCGAACCCGTGCGTTCGAGCCGCTGCCGCGCCGCCTCGCGCCAGCGCTCGAGCGCCACCCGCGGCGTCCACACGGTGCCGGGCAGGGCCGTCGGCGCTGCCGTCACCCGTCCAGTGGCGCCGATGCCGCGGGAAAACCAGAAGAATTCGCGATCGAAGACGCCCGGATCGGCCAGACCGTGCGGCGGGCGCAGCTCGACCTGCAGCCGCCAGCGCGAACCGGGCTGCCACAAGGCGTCGGGCAAGGTGACGTCCTTGCGCGTCGTCGGCGCAAGCAGCCATAGGACGGAAGGCACTCCCGCCGGTGCGCGCTCGACGGCAAAGGCGAAAGAACGGCCGAAGCTCTGTTCCACCCCCAGGGCGCGCACGTAGCCCTCGACCACGAGCTCACGCTCGGCGAGCGCCTCCGGCAGGCGATCGGCCAGGCGCAGCGCGCTGCGCCAGCCACTCGAAGAAAAGGCGAGCAGCACGGCGGCAAGAAAGACGAGCCCATGCGTGGGAAGATCCGGCGCCTCGGGTGCCTTACGCCAGCGCCGCCATCCCGGGACGAAGGCGAGCGCTCCGCCAAGGAACAGGGCCGCGAACGCCCCTCGGCCCGGCAGCGCCGGCAGCAGGTGCAGCGCAATGCAGCCGAGCAGCCAGCCGGGCGCGAGCGTGACGATCACGGCTGGGCATCCCGCCGCTCAATGCAGGTAGCGCGGCCCCGACGGCGTGTGGCCGGTCGTGTCGCCCTCGTCTTCCTCTTGGGCGGGCAGCTCGGCGTGCACCAGCTCCCCCTCGGCATTGGGAAAGAGCGGAGCGCCACAGTCCTCGCAGAATTCGAGCGGCAGGGTACGGCGCAGCGTCACGACGTCCTGGATGCCCACCGCCTTGAGGGTTTCCTGGATCTGCCGCTGCGCCTCGGCCTCCGTCTCGTCGGCGCCGAGCAAGGGCCACGGCACACCGTGCACCACCTGGCCGCCGTGCTTGAGGGCGAGTCCGATGCGGTATTCGAATTCGCCCTGGCTCTCGCATGGCGCAATCACGGCGCGCAGATGGCTCGCGGCGATGTCGGCCTCGGCGGCGAGAAAGGCGATCGCGGCATGGATCGCAAAGGGGCGGGCATCGCGGTTCGCCTTGCGCGAGGCGGTGAAGTAGGCATCGGGCAATTCCGTTTCGGTGCCGCAGCCGGGCATGATCTGCGCGAGCACCGGCCCGGCCTGCTTGCGCCATTGGTCGAAGGCGAACTCGCGATCGCCCTCCGCTTCCTGCCAGGTGAAGATGGGACCCTCCTTGGGCGCGGCGGCGGCCACCAGCACGTAGCGGATGTCGGAGAGGAAGACGGCCGACTCGGGCAGCGCGTCGCGATCGACGGCATGGTCGCGCCCGGCGAGGGCATCCTTGCCCGCGGCCTGCAGCCAGCGCCGCGTGGCGACGAAGCCTTCGGGCAGCTGGTCTGGGCTGAAGAGGTAGTCGAAGAGGGCGAACTTCACCCCGGCGGCGAAGATGTGCGCGCCCAGATGCACGCGCAGGTTCTCGCGCACCGCCTGGGGAATGGGGCGGGCCGGGATCTGGAACCGCGACCAGGCGAGCACGGGCGCAGCCACGAGCACCAGGTCATGGCTCTTGTCGAAATCGGCCAGTGTCTCGGCCTCCGAGTCGAGCACGTCGCTCAGCTCCTCATAGGCCTGCAGCTCGCTCTGATAGAGATGATCGAGCGCGCGCTCGATCGCGGCTTCGTCTCCGGCTTCGAGCAGGGCGCGGACCGTCTCGCTGAGAAGACGTTCCCAATAGCGATCCTCGATGCGGCTGCCCGACTGGGCCAGCCCCTTGGCGAGCCAGCACAGGCGCTCGGCATCGCGCGGCAGGCCGCTCGGGCGGGAAATGCGGGTTTTCTTCTTCATGGCGTTGCTCCAAAAAACCCGTCTCACAGATCGGCGTATTTTTGCATCTTTTGCAGGTGCTGCATGATCACGGCGGCGATCTCCTCGATCGATTTGGTCGTCGAATCGATCCAGGGGATCCCTTCGCGGCGCATCAGCGCCAAGGCTTCTTCCACTTCCTTGCGGCAGTTCTCCAGTGACGCATAGACGCTGTTGGGGCGGCGCTCCTGGCGGATCTGGGCCAGGCGCTCGGGGGCGATCGTCAGCCCGAAGAGCTTGGCGCGATGGAGCTTGAGCGGCGCCGGCAGCGCCTTGCGCTCGAAATCCTCGGGAATGAGCGGGTAGTTGGCCGCCTTCACCGCGTATTGCATGGCCAGGTACAGACTCGTCGGCGTCTTTCCGGAGCGCGACACCCCGATGAGGATGATATTGGCGTCGTCGAGCGTGCCGTCCTGAATGATTCCGTCGTCGTGCGAGAGCGCGAAGTTGATCGCTTCGATCCGGCGCTGGTAGCTGCGGTTGTCGAGGATGCCGTGGAACCGCCCCACCGCGTGCGTGCTCGGCATGCCCAGCTCGCGCTCGAGCGGCCCGAGAAAGGTGCCGAAGAGATCGACGATGTGGGCTTCGGCCCGATGCAGCACCGCCACCACGGCGGGCTGTACCAGCGTGCTGAAGACGATGGGGCGCAGCCCCGTGCGTCGCTTCACCCGTTCAATGCGCTCGACGAGGTCGCTCGCTTTTTCCGGCGCATCGATGAAGGGCGCGCGCACCTCGTCGTAGTCGAACTCGGGGAATTGCGCGAGCAGACTGTGACCGAGCGTTTCGGCGGTGATGCCCGTGCCGTCGGAGACGTAGAATACGGTGCGTTTGGGGGTATCCGGCATGGCGGGGGGGCAGGCGCGAGCGGCGCTTTGCGCTTACCAAAATGGGGGAAAACCCTTAGAATACCATTTTTCCGTGCCTCACGAACTCAGGAAAGGCTGCGATGACTCGATATGTGATCCCGTTCAACGAGCTGCGCATGACCGACGTCGGCATCGTCGGCGGCAAAAACGCCTCACTCGGCGAGATGATCAGCCAACTGCCCGCGGACGTGCGCGTGCCGGGCGGTTTCGCTACCACCGCCGAGGCCTACCGCCTGTTCCTCGCGCAAAATGGCCTGGCGCAGCGCATCCATGAGGCGCTCGAGGCGCTCGACGTCGATGACGTCAACGCCCTCGCCAAGACGGGCGCCGAGATCCGCCGCTGGATCATGGAGACGCCTTTCCCGCCCGAGTTCGAAACCCAGATCCGCCAAGCCTACGCCGAGCTCGTCGCCCGCGAAGGCGAGGGGGCGAGTTTTGCCGTGCGCTCCTCGGCCACGGCCGAAGACCTGCCCGATGCCTCCTTCGCCGGCCAGCAGGAAACCTTGCTCAACGTCTCGGGCATCGAGAACATCCTGCACGCCATCAAGGAAGTCTTCGCCTCGCTCTACAACGACCGGGCGATCGCCTACCGCGTGCACAAGGGTTTCCGCCACGCCGAAGTGGCGCTCTCGGCCGGCGTGCAGCGCATGGTGCGCTCCGACGTGGGCGCTTCCGGCGTGATGTTTACCATCGACACCGAATCCGGTTTCCGCGACGTCGTCTTCATCACCGCCTCCTACGGTCTGGGCGAGATGGTGGTGCAAGGGGCGGTCAACCCCGACGAATTCTACGTCCACAAACCCACCCTGATGCAGGGCAAGCCCTCCATCATCCGCCGCAATCTCGGCTCCAAGCTCATCAAGATGGTCTTCGGCGAGCCCGGCGAGGGGGTGCGCGTCAAGGTGGTCGACGTGCCCGAGGCCGATCGCAACCGCTTCTGCCTCGAAGACGCCGACATCCTCGAACTCGCTCGCTACGCGGTCATCATCGAACGCCACTATGGCCGTCCCATGGACATCGAATGGGGCAAGGACGGCATCGACGGCAAGATCTACATCCTGCAGGCGCGCCCCGAGACGGTGAAGTCGCAGGAAAGCGGCCGCGTGATGGAGAAATACCGCCTCAAGCAGCACGGCAAGGCGCTGGTGCATGGGCGCGCCATCGGGCAGAAAGTCGGCGTGGGGCCGGTGCGCATCGTCACCGATCCCAGCCAGATGGAGCGCGTGCAACCCGGCGACGTGCTCGTCACCGACATGACCGACCCCAACTGGGAGCCGGTGATGAAGCGCGCCGCGGCCATCGTCACCAATCGCGGCGGACGCACCTGCCACGCGGCCATCATCGCCCGTGAATTGGGGATCCCGGCCATCGTCGGCTGCGGCAACGCCACCGAAGTGCTGCAAGAAGGGGAAGTGGTCACGGTCTCCTGCGCCGAAGGGGATACCGGCTACGTCTATCGCGGCAAGCTCGACTTCGAAGTACAACGCACCGACCTCGGAACGCTGCCCGAGCTACCGGTGAAGATCATGATGAACGTGGGTAATCCGGAGCTCGCCTTCGAGTTCGCCCAGATCCCCAACGCCGGCGTGGGTCTTGCCCGGGTGGAGTTCGTCATCAACAACGTCATCGGAGTTCATCCGCGCGCCATTCTCGAATTCGACCAGATCTCGGCCAAACTGCGTGAGGAAATCTCGCGCCGCGCCCGTGGCTACGCCAGCCCGCGCGCTTTCTACGTGGAAAAGCTCGCCGAAGGCATTGCCACCATCGCCGCCGCCTTCTATCCCCAGCCGGTGATCGTGCGCCTGTCCGATTTCAAATCGAACGAATACCGCAAGCTCCTGGGCGGTGAGATCTACGAGCCCGAGGAAGAAAACCCCATGCTGGGCTTTCGCGGCGCGGCGCGCTACATCGCGCCGAGCTTCCGCGAGTGCTTCGAGATGGAATGCGAGGCCGTGAAGAAGGTGCGCGACGTCATGGGGCTCACCAACGTCAAGGTGATGATCCCCTTCGTGCGCACGGTGGGCGAAGCCGAGCGCGTGGTCAAACTCCTTGCGGCCAACGAGCTCGAGCGCGGCAAGAACGGGCTCGAGCTCATCATGATGTGCGAGATCCCCTCGAACGCGCTGCTCGCCGAAGCCTTCCTCGAGCACTTCGACGGCTTCTCCATCGGCTCGAACGACCTCACCCAGCTCACCCTGGGGCTGGACCGTGATTCGGGACTGGTGGCCGAATCCTTCGACGAGCGCGATCCGGCGGTGAAAGTCCTGCTCGGCATGGCGATCGACGCCTGCAACAAGCTCGGCAAATACGTCGGCATCTGCGGCCAGGGCCCGTCGGACCACCCCGATCTGGCCGAATGGCTGATGGAGCGCGGTATCCAGACGATCTCGCTCAACCCCGACACCGTCATCGACACCTGGCTTCAGCTCGCCGAGCGCCTGCGCGAGCGAAAGGGTGCTTGACACCTGGCGGAGAATAGCTATAATTTCAATCTCTGTTGCGCGCCCGTAGCTCAGTTGGATAGAGTACCTGGCTACGAACCAGGGGGTCGTGGGTTCGAATCCTGCCGGGCGCGCCAAGAACCGGAACCCGGAGCCGCTGGTGCGGCTTCGGGTTTTTTTATCGGTGTCGAGTCAATACAGCACGCTTGCCAGCTTGCGCCGATACTCGGCCACGAGCGGATCGTCTCCCAGCAGCTCGAACACGGAAAGCAGCGCCTTGCGCGCCGCCTCGTCGTTCCAGCGTCGGTCGCGACGGATCATCGCCAGCAGCTCATCCATCCCTTCCGCGTAATGTCCCGCCGCCACCAGCTGTTTGGCCAGCCGCAGGCGCGCTTCCATGTCGTCGGGGTTGCGGGCGAGCCGTTCGCGCAGCGCCCTTTCGTCTTCCGTCGCCGCGCGGGCGAATTCCAGCCGTGTGACGAGCCGTTTGGTCGCCTCGTCGAGTCGCCCAGCAGCAGAGATGGCGTCGATCTGCGCTTGGGCTTCTTCGAGCCGTCCGAGCTCGATCAGCACCTCTGCCAAGGCGCGTTTGACTTCATCGTCGTCTGGTGCGAGTGCTGCTGCGGCTTCCAGGCGCTGCAGGGCAGCAGTCAAGTCGCCGCGTCTGCGTAGTTGCTGTGCCTCGCGCAATAGATCGTCGGCCGGCGAGGGGAGCAACCGCTCGATGAAGTCTCGTACCGCCCGCTCCGGCAGCGCTCCGGTGAATTCGTCGACCACCTCGCCATGGCGGAATGCCTTGACGTTGGGGATGCCGCGCACGCCGTAGCGGGTGGCGAGCGCCGGGTTCTCGTCCGAATTCACCTTGGCGAGCAGGAAGCGGCCGCCGTATTCTTCGGACAGCTTTTCCAGGATGGGCTTGAGCACCCGGCACGGTCCGCACCAGGGCGCCCAGAAGTCGACCAAGACGGGAACCTCGTGCGAGCGCTCGAGTACGAGAGAGGGAAAAGTGCGTTCGTCGACGTCAAAAGAAAATTGACTCATCGTTTCCTTTCCTGATTTTCGACAAGGGACGACTGGGAGAGCCCATTCAGCGTAAGATATGAGGATAAGGCCTGGCCGCGACAAGGATGAAAACGAAGGCAAAGGCGCAGAGCACGCCAAGATCCCTCCCTGGTCCGAAGACACTGGAAACGCCGGGCAACCCGGAAGGGGGCCTGATGGGGGGGGAATCATCGCCTTGCCAAGGGTTTTAGTTGATTTTAGCCCCCATTGCAACCTCAACGTCAAGATTTTCGTTTGGGCGAAACAATGAGTTTTATAATCTCGATGCCGCGCTCGCGTTCGTCGTGGTGGTCATGCTCTTCGGCCAGGTTACGCGAGTGACGATTTTCGTCGGACCGGCGTGGATTGCCCCGGTCGTGACGGCTTATCATGCTTTTGGTCTTCAAAGGGAAAACGTCGGCTTGCCATCGAGGCCAATTCTTGAAAGAGGCTTCCGATTGCCGAGAAAATGACCATGCCTGCCTGGCTTGCCCCGCTTCTCACCCGCAAGATGCTGATCTGCATCTTTACCGGTTTTGCCTCTGGGCTGCCGCTCTACCTCCTCATCAACCTGCTGCCCGCCTGGCTGCGCAGCGAAGGCGTCGACCTGAAGACCATCGGCTTCTTCGCCCTGATCCAGTTTCCCTACACCTGGAAATTCCTCTGGTCGCCTCTGCTCGACCGTTTCGCGCCGCCGCTCGGCCGGCGGCGTGGCTGGATGCTGATCACCCAGATCGGCCTTTTATTTTGCATCGGCGGCTTGGGCGGTTTCGATCCGCGGACGCACATTTTCGCCATTTCCTGCCTCGCCGCGCTGCTGGCGTTCTGTTCCGCCACCCAGGACGTGGCGCTCGACGCCTTTCGCCGCGAACTGCTCGCCGAGAGGGAACTGGGCCTGGGCAATGCCGTGCATGTCAATGCCTACCGGCTCGCCGGCCTCGTTCCCGGTTCGCTTTCGCTGATCCTCGCCGACCGTCTGCCGTGGAACATGGTCTTCTGGATCACGGCGCTGTTCATCCTGCCGGGCATGGCGATGGCGCTCTTCATCCGCGAACCGGTCGTCGTCGACCGGCCGCGCACCCTGCGGGCGGCCTGCATCGAACCCTGGCAGGAATTCATCGGCCGACGCGGCTGGCGCGATGCCTTCTGGATCCTGGCTTTTCTGTTTTTCTACAAATTGGGCGACTCGCTCGCCACCGCCTTGTCGACGCCGTTCTACCTGGACATGGGCTACGGCAAGACCGACATCGGCCTGATCGCCAAACACGCCGGTCTGTGGCCGGCCATTCTCGGCGGCTTGGCGGGTGGCCTGTGGATGGTGCGCATCGGCATCAACCGCGCCTTGTGGCTCTTCGGCCTGGTGCAGATGTTCGCCATTCTCGGTTTTGCCTGGCTGGCCTGGCTCGGCCCTTTTTCGCACGTCGGCACCTTCGAGCGCGCTGCACTGGCCGGCGTGATTTCCGTCGAATATCTGGGCGTCGGACTGGGGACGGCGGCCTTTACCGCCTTCATCGCGCGCACCACCCATCCGGCTTACACCGCCACGCAGTTCGCGCTCTTCACGAGTCTCGCCGCCGTGCCGCGCACTGTGATCAATGCCTTTGCCGGCGTACTCGCCGAACGGCTGGGCTGGATGAATTTCTTTTTCTGCTGCGTGGCGCTGGCCGTGCCGGGCATGCTTTTGCTCAAATGGATCGCGCCCTGGAACGGGGAAAGATGGGGCGACTCGGAGCGCCGGCTCGATCCGTCTGGCGGCATCGGCACGATGCCACTGCGGTCGAGGTAGCGGGTAGTCTGGTTCGTCCGCTCTCGAGGGATCCGGGGGATATAATGGATCGATCAGAGGCTGGACAAGCACCTGCCCGGGCGATGGCCTTATCGTAGCATTGGGGCATTGCCGCGGTTCGGACGGGAAAATCTTCCGGAGGGGACATGAGGATCCTGCACACTGCCGACTGGCATCTCGGCCGCGTCTATCACGGCGTCTCACTCCTGGAAGACCAGGCGCACGTGCTCGATCAGCTGGTCGGGCTCGTGCGTTCGGAGCGCCCGGATGTGGTGCTGATCGCCGGCGACGTCTACGACCGCTCGGTCCCGCCGGCCGAGGCCGTTCGCCTGCTCGACGAGACGCTCACCCGGATCGTGGTGGGCGAGCGCACGCCCGTTCTGCTCATCGCCGGCAACCATGACAGTCCCGATCGGCTCGGCTTTGGTGCGCGTCTTCTGGCCGAAGCCGGGCTCACGGTCCGGGGGCTTGCGACCGCCGACGTCTCTCCCGTGCTGCTGCGAGACCGTTACGGCGAGGTCGCTTTCTATCCATTGCCCTACGCCGAGCCCCCTTTGGTGCGTCAGTGCCTGGAGGACGAGTCGATTGCGGACCACCACGCGGCGATGAAGGCTCAGGTCGAACGCATTCGACGGCTCCACGATCAAAGTCGCCGTTCGGTGCTCATCGCCCACGCCTTCGTGCAGGGTGGGACGGCGAGCGAATCCGAACGCCCTCTGTCGGTTGGCGGGACCGGTCTCGTCGGGGCGGAGGTATTCGAGGGATTCCATTTCGTGGCGCTCGGCCATCTGCATCGCCCCCAGAGCCTGGCCGGTGGTCGCATCGACTATGCCGGTTCGCCCTTGAAATATTCTTTTGCCGAGGTCGGCCACGACAAGAGCGTTTCGCTGGTCGAGCTCGACGGACAGGGCTGCGTGCGTCTCGAACGCCTGCGGCTCACTCCGCGTCGGGACCTGCGCATCCTCAGCGGCAGCCTGGACGAGATTTTGGCCGCCGCCGGAGACGATCCCGGCCGGGACGACTACGTCCTTGCCCGGCTCACGGACACGAGTGCGCTCCTCGATGCGATGGGAAAACTGCGCACGGCCTACCCCAATGCGCTCGCCATCGAGCGTCCGCAGTTTGCCGGAGCGGGAGCTGGGCTCGAAGCGGGCACCGATCACCGCAAAGTCGGGCTGGACGAACTCTTCGAGGCTTTCTACCGCGAGATGACGGGGCGCGCGCTCGATGAATCCGCCAGGCGCCTGCTGCATACCGAGATCTCTGCCCTGTCCCAGCAGGAACGGGAGGTGGCCCCATGAGACCGATCCGCCTGATCCTGAGCGCCTTCGGCCCCTTTGCCCAACGCGAGGAGATCGACTTCACGCGCCTGCCGCCGGATGCGCTCTTTCTGATCCACGGCCCTACGGGGGCAGGAAAGACTTCGATCCTCGATGGTATCTGCTACGCGCTCTATGGCGAGACCTCCGGCAGCGAGCGGAGCGCCAAGGAGATGCGCAGCCATCATGCCGCGGACGATGCGCTCACCGAAGTCGAGTTCGAGTTCGGTCTGGGACGCAGGCGCTATCGCGTCAAGCGTTCGCCAGAGCAGGAACGCGCCGCCCTGCGGGGCAAGAAGGATCAGCGGGTCAGGATTCCGGCCAGGGCCGAACTGCAGGTGTGGGATGGCGATGGCTGGAAGCCTCTCGTCAGCAAGGCGACGGAGGTCACGCAACGCCTCGTCGCGCTCCTCGGTTTCGAAGCCGACCAGTTCCGCCAGGTCATTCTGCTGCCGCAAGGGCAATTCCGCAAACTCTTGGCGGCCGACTCCAAGGAGCGGGAGCAGATTCTGGAGACGCTCTTCGCCACCGAAACCTGCAAGCGCTTGCAGGAACGGCTCAAAGCGGCGGCGAATGCTCTTGAGCGTCAGGCCGAAGAAGCCAAGGCACGAAAAAAGACGCTGCTCGAACAAGCCGGGGTGGAGTCAGAAGAAGCGCTCCGCGCCCGGATCGAGGAAGCGACGGCACAGCGCTCGAGCCTGGCGGAGGAAGAACGACGTCGCCGCGCTGAAGAGAAGGACGCCACCGCCGCGCTCGCGGCTGCTGAAGCTCTGGCGCGGCAATTCGAGGAGCGAGACCGCGCTCGCGCCGCCTTGGACGGGCTGAGCGCTGCTGCCGCCGCGATCGCAACCCGACGCCGCGAGCTGGATGTCGCTTCTCGGGCCCAGCTCGTCCTTGCGGCCCATGCGAACTTCGAGGACGCCGCTGCGCAACGGCAGCGGCTCGCCCAGCAGTTGGCGCAGGCCGAGGGCGAGGTCGAAGCCACCGCCCGCCAGCGCGAATCGGCCGAATCTCGGTTGCAGGAAGAACGCGCGCGAGCGCCCGAACGGGAACGGGCCATTCGCGAGCTCGAGCGGCTCGAAGGCTTGCGCGAGGCCGTGCGCACGTTCGACGAGGCGCGGCGGGAAGCAGAGAAGCTCTCCCGCTCGGCCGAAGCGGCAGAGGCCGAACTCGCGCGCCTGCAAGGAGAATCCAAAACCCTCACCGAGCAGCGTGCACGGCTGCAGCAGGCGATCGAGGCGGATACTCCCCTGGCTGGGCGGGTCGAGGCGCTGCGGCGCGATCTCGCCCAACAGGAACGACTCATCCGCTCGCTGCAGCAACTCGATCAGGCCAAAGCGGCCCTGGCCGCGCACCGCGACGAAGAAACCAAATGCCGCCAAGCCTTGGAGGCCGCGCAGACCGGGCGGGATGCCGCTCGGGTGCGTAAGGAGGATTTGGAAGCGCGCTGGCGCAGTGGCCAAGCCGCCGTGCTCGCCCTGCACCTGAGCGAAGGTGCTCCGTGTCCCGTTTGCGGCAGTCTGGAGCATCCTGCCCCGGCGACGGCGGGCGAGGCCGTGCCGAGCGAGGAAGAACTGAATGCGGCCGCCAAGGCCCTGCAGCAGGCCGAATCCGCCTTGGAAAGCGTTCGTGCCAAGCATCAGGCCGTTCTGGGTCGGATCGCAGGGGCCGAATCCGTAGTTTCAACCTTGGAGGCGGGACTGCCGCCCGATCCCCCCAGCCTCGAGCAGGCCAAAGCGCGCCTGGTCGACCTCGAACGTGACCTGGCGAGAGCGCTCGAAGCGACCAAACGGCTCGATGCAGCCAAGGCCGAGTTCCAAGCTTGCGAGCAGCGGCTCGCCGCGCTCGGTCCTGCGCTGGAGCAGACGCGCAGCCGCACCGAAACCTTCAAGATCCAAGCCGCGGCGGCTGCGGCCCAAGTCCGCGAACGTTCCGACCGAATTCCGGAACCTCTGCGCGACGTACGCACGCTCGAGCAGGCGATCGACGCTGTCCGCAAGCAAGCGGATACGCTCGCCGCCCGGCTCAAAGCGGCCGAGGAAGCGCATCAGCAGGCGAGTACCGCGCACGCGGCTGCGGGTTCGAAGCGGCAGGAGCGCGCCGAAGCGCTCGATGCCGCCTCGGTGCGCCTCGCCCAGTCCCACGCCGTCTTCCTCAAGGCCCTGCAGGAACAGGGTTTCGCGGACGAAGCCGCTTTCCGCGAGGCCATGCGTTCCCCCGAAGAAATTGCCGTCTTGCGCACCGAGATCCAGTCCTACGACGAATCCGTGGCGGCAGCCAAGGAACGCCTGCAGCGCGCCGAAAACCAGGTCGCCGGAAAAACGCCACCGAATCTCGCCGCGCTCAAAGCCGCCCAGGAAGAGGTCCGGCGCGCCGTCGAGCAGCTTGTTGCCCAGCAGCAGAGTCTCGAAGAGCGTATCGGGCAGGACCGCAGGACGTGCGAAGTGCTCGCGGCCATCGGGCAGGAGCTGGGGGAGATTGAGTCGCGCTACGAAGTGATGGGGCACCTCGCCGGTATCGCCAACGGGGACAATGGCAAGAAGCTCACCTTCCAGCGGTTCGTGCTCGCGGCACTGCTCGATGACGTGCTGCGTCAAGCCTCCCTGCGCTTGCGCACCATGAGCCGCGGCCGCTACAGCCTGCAGCGGCGCGAGGACGTGGCCGATGCGCGCAGGGCCTCCGGCCTCGATCTCGAAGTCTTCGACGAATACACCGGTCGATCCCGGCCGGCCAGCACGCTTTCGGGCGGCGAGAGCTTCATGGCCGCCCTCTCGCTCGCACTGGGGCTATCGGACGTCGTGCAAGCCTACGCGGGCGGCATCCAGCTCGACACCCTCTTCATCGACGAAGGCTTCGGCAGTCTCGATCCCGAGTCGCTCGACATGGCGATGAAAGCCTTGAGCGAGCTGCGGCAGAAGGGACGAATGGTCGGCATCATCTCCCACGTCGACGAGCTCAAACGCCAGATCGACGTCGGCATCGAGGTGATCCCGGGGAGAAGCGGCAGCCAAGTCCAGGTCGGAGCGGTGGGGTGATACCGAGCGATTCATCCGCTGAACATGGGATGACGTTTTTTAGGCGTAACGCACCTCGACGCGCTCCACCCCCGGAATCGCGCGCAGGGCGGCGAGTAAGCTCTCCTGCGGGTGCAGGGTCCAGACGGAGGGGAGGCGCAGCGTCCCTTCGGTGCCGTCGAGGCGCAGGGTGAGCGCGAGCGGCAGCCTGCCGCCGAGATGCGGACGCAGTGCGGATTCCAGCTCGGCGGTGAATTCCGGCGTGGTGCGTTCGAGCGCCACGGTGAGGGCGAGCGCCCGGGCGCGTTCTTCCCGCAGCTGCGCGAGCGTGGCGAAGCGCTCGGCCACCACCCGCAAGCCCCCCGAGTAGTCATCGGGGCTTACTTTCACCTCGGCGAAGAGCGGCTCGTCGAGCACGATGGCGTGGCGCCACGCCTCGTAGACCTCGCTGTAGGCGAGCACCTCGACCTGGGCCGTGCCGTCGTCGAACTCGACGAAGGCCATCTTGCCGCGGTTGCCCATCTTGGTGCGCAGGTTGGTGGCCACCCCGGCGATCCACACCGGATCCCAACCGGGTTCGAGGCTGGCAAGTGGCTTCGAGACCAGACGGCGCACCTCCTCGGCCCAGGCATGGAAGGGGTGCCCCGAGAGGAAGAATCCGAGGGCGCTCTTCTCTTCCTTGAGCCGTTCGCGCTCGGTCCAGGGGCGCACGGCGGCAAAGGCCGGCTGCATCGCTTCGGCCTGGGGGAGATCGTCGAAGAGTCCCGCCTGCAGGACGTTCGCCTGCGCCTGCTCGGCCGCTTCCAGCGCGAGCCCGACGGTGGCGAGCAGCTGCGCCCGGTCGCGTCCGGCATGTCCCGGCAGGGTGTCCAGCGCCCCGGCGCGCACCAGGGCTTCGAGCACGCGGCGATTGACCGCTCGCCGGTCGATGCGTGCGCACAGCTCGAAGAGATCACGGAAGGGGCCGTTGCGCTCACGCTCGGCGACGATGGCTTCGGCCGCCGGCCGGCCCACCCCCTTGATCGCGCCCAGACCGTAGCGGATGGTGCCCGAGTCGACCGGTTCGAAACGGTAGGCGGAGGCGTTGACGTCCGGCGGCAGGATCTCGAGGCCGTTGGCGCGCGCGTCTTCGACGAAGATCTTGACGCTGTCGGTGTCGTCCATGTCGGAGGACAGCGTCGCGGCCATGAAGGCGGCGCAGTGGTGCGCTTTCAGCCAGGCGGTCTGGTAGGTGACCACGGCGTAGGCGGCGGTGTGTGACTTGTTGAATCCGTACTCGGCGAATTTCTCCATCAGGTCGAAGAGGCGCATGGCGAGCGCCTCGTCGTAGCCTTTCTTGCGCGCCCCCTCGCGGAAGATCTCGCGGTGCTTGGCCATCTCCTCGGGCTTTTTCTTGCCCATCGCCCGGCGCAGCAGGTCGGCCCCGCCCAAGGTGTAGCCGCCGATGATCTGCGAGATCTGCATCACCTGCTCTTGATAGACGATGACGCCGTAGGTGGGTTCGAGGCAGGGCTTGAGGTCGTCGTGGAAATAGTCGATGGCCTGCTCGCCTTTCTTCCTCAGGATGAAGTCGTCGACCATGCCCGACCCCAGGGGGCCGGGGCGGTAGAGGGCGAGCACGGCGATGATGTCTTCGAAGCGGTCGGGCTGGAGCTTCTTGAGGAGCTTCTTCATCCCCTCCGATTCGAGCTGGAAGACGGCGGTGGTGTTCGCCTCTTTCAGAATCTGGTAGGTGGCCGGATCCTCGTAGCCCAGGGTTTCGAGTTTGGGGCGACTGCCGGTGAGTCGCTCGACGTAGTCGAGGGCGAGGTCGATGATGGTGAGGTTGCGCAGCCCCAGGAAGTCGAATTTCACCAGACCGATCGCTTCCACGTCGTCCTTGTCGAACTGCGACACGGGCACGGCGTCCTCGCCGTCGGCCAGATACAGGGGACAATAGTCGGTGAGCTTGCCCGGGGCGATGAGCACGCCGCCGGCGTGCATGCCCACGTTGCGCGCCAGTCCCTCGAGCGGGCGGGCGAGCTGCCACAGCTGCTGGATCGCCTCGCCGTCGTTGGCGTCTTCCATCAGCTCGCGCAGCTGCGGTTCGAGCTCGAGCGCCTTGTCGAGCGACACCGGTTTGACACCCTCGAGCGGGATGAGCTTGGAGAGGCGGTCGCACAGGCCATAGGGCAAGTCGAGTACGCGCCCCACGTCGCGCACCACGGCTTTGGAGGCCATGGTGCCGAAGGTGGCGATCTGGCTCACCGCGTCGTGCCCATAACGATCGCGCACGTACTCGATCACTCGGTAGCGCCGATCCTGGCAGAAGTCGACGTCGAAGTCGGGCATGGATACCCGCTCGGGGTTGAGGAAGCGCTCGAAGAGGAGCGCATAGCGCAGGGGGTCGAGGTCGGTGATGCGTAGGCTGTAGGCGACGAGCGAGCCTGCGCCCGAACCGCGTCCCGGGCCGACGGGCACGCCGTTTTCCTTGGCCCAGTTGATGAAGTCGGCCACGATGAGGAAGTAGCCGGAAAAGCCCATCTGGACGATGGTTCCGGTCTCGAAGGCGAGCCGCTCTTCGTAGCGCGGGCGCTGGCGTTCGCGCTCGGCCTCGATCGGGTAGAGTTCGCGCAGACGCACTTCCAGCCCTTCCTTGGCGCGCTCGACGAGGTAGTCGTCCAGCGTCACGCCCGGTGGCGTGGGGAAGGGCGGCAGGAAATTCTTGCCCAGCGTGATGGAGAGCGAGGCGCGCCGCGCGATCTCGCCGGCGTTCTCCAACGCCTCGGGCAGGTCGGCGAAGCGCTCGGCCATCTCGGCGCGGCTGAGGAAGTACTGCTCGGCGGTAAAGGGCTTGGGGCGCCGGGGGTCGGCGAGCACCGTGCCCTGGGCGATGCACACGCGCGCCTCGTGCGCCTCGAAATCCTCTGGGCGCATGAATTGGATGGGGTGCGTGGCCACCACCGGCAACCCCAGGCGGGCGGCGAGCCCGACTGCGGCTTCCACGTAGAGCTCGGTGTCTGGCTGCCCGGCGCGCTGCAGCTCGAGGTAGAAGGCGTCGGGGAAGACCTCGGCCCAGCGCCGCGCCGCCGCTTCGGCTTCCTCTTCTTTTTGGGCGAGCAGCAAGCGCCCCGGTTCGCCCTCCATCGCCCCGGAGAGGGCGATGAGGCCGCTGCAGGATTCCCGTTCGAGCCAAGCCGGGTGGATCTCGGCGCGGCCGCGGTACTGGTTCTCGAGATAGGCGCGACTGAGGAGCTCGCACAGTTGGCGATAGCCTTCGCGGTGGCGGGCAATGAGCAGCATCCGCCAGGGGTGGGCGCGGTCCTCTTCGTTGCTGATCCAGACGTCCACGCCGATCACCGGCTTGATGCCCTTGGCGCGCGCGGCCTTGTAGAACTTGACCATGCCGAAGAGGTTCATCGCATCCGAGATGCCCAGGGCGGGCATGCCGTCGGCGGCGGCCGCGGCGACGGCATCCGTGAGGGTGCAGATGCCGTCGGTGAGCGAGTATTCCGAGTGCAGGCGCAGATGGACGTAGGGCGTCATCAGGGCAGCAGAAGGGTGGCGCCGATGGTGCGGCGCGATTCGAGCGCGCGGTGGGCCTCGGCCGCCTGGCTGAGCGGAAAACGCTGGCCGATTTTGACGTCGAGCCAGCCTTGACGGATCGCCGCGAAGAGCTCTTCGGCCATGGCGAGCAGATCCTCGCGCCGGGCGATGTAGGTGAAGAGCGTCGGGCGCGTGAGGAAGAGCGAACCCTTCTGCGCGAGAAGCCCGATGTCGAAAGGCTCGACCTTGCCCGAGGCGTTGCCGAAGGAGACCATCAGCCCCAGGGGGCGGAGCGAATCGAGCGAGCCGAGGAAGGTGGCGCGGCCCACCGAGTCGTAGACCACGTCGACGCCTCGTCCGTTGGTGAGCGCACGGGTGCGCTCGGTGAAATTCTCCCGCGTATAGACGATGACGTGATCGGCGCCGTGCGCGCGCACGAGTTCGGCTTTTTCATCGTTGCCTGCGGTGGCGATCACCGTGGCGCCGAGCTGTTTGGCCCATTGCACGAGCAGCAGTCCCACACCGCCGGCAGCGGCGTGGATGAGCACCGTGTCGCCCGGCTGCACGCGGTGGGTGCGGCGTACCAAACACTGCGCCGTCAGGCCTTTCAGCATCACCGCGGCGGCGGTCTCAAAGGAAATGTCGTCGGGCAGGCGCACGGCGCGCTCGGCCGGGAAGTTGCGTACTTCGCTGTAGGCGCCTACGGGTGAGAGAGCCCCGCCGCAGTAGGCGACGCGATCGCCCGGGCGAAATTCGGTCACGCCAGGGCCGACGGCCTCGACCACGCCGGCCCCTTCCTGACCCAACCCCGACGGGAGGGCGACGGGATAGAGGCCGGTGCGGTGGTAGGTGTCGATGAAATTCACCCCGATCGCCTGGTGGCGGATGCGGAGTTCGCCCGGACCGGGATCGGGCAGATCTACCGTCTCCCAGCGCAGGACTTCGGGGCCGCCGTGGGCGGAGAAACGGATCGCGTGCGTCAGCATGGCCTTGCTTCCCCGGTCATTGCGCTTTGAGTTTGTTGCGCAGCTCGAGCGCGTCGACCACCGATACGGCCGTCATGTTGACCAGGCGACGCACCGTCGAGGAGGGCGTGAGGATCTGTACTGGCATGGCCGCGCCCAGCAGCATGGGGCCGACGGTGACCCCGTCGCCATTGGCCACTTTCATCAGGTTGAAGGCGATGTTCGCCGCGTCCAGATTGGGCATCACCAGGAGGTTTGCTTCGCCTTCGAGCGTGCTTGCCGGAATCAGGCGCTGGCGGATGCCCGGGTCGAGCGCCGAGTCACCGTGCATCTCGCCGTCCATGTTGAGCTGCGGGCACAAGGCGCGCAGGATGTCGCGCGCCTGGCGCATCTTGCGCGCCGAAGGAGTGTCGGCCGAGCCGAAGTTGGAGTGCGACAGCAGCGCCACGGCGGGTTCATAGCCGAAGCGGGTGAGCTCGACGGCGGCCATGCGGGCGATTTCGGCCACGTCTTCGGCGCAGGGGTCGTAGTTGACGTAGGTGTCGGTGATGGCCAAAGTGCGCTTGGGCAGCATGAGGATGTTCATCGCCGCGAAGAGGCGCGCGTCCGGGGCCAGGCCGATGACGTCGCGCACGTGCTGCAGGTGGGAATGGTAGGTGCCGAAGGTGCCGCACACGAGCGCATCGGCGTAGCCGTTCTTGAGCAGCATGCAGCCGATGAGGGTCGTGTCGCTCATCATGCGCACCTTGGCGATTTCGGGCGTCACCCCCTTGCGGCACATGAGTTCGAGGTATTGCTGCCACAATTCCTTGTAGCGCGGGTCGGATTCGGGGTTGACGACGTCAAAGTCGCGCTCGGGCACGAGGTTGAGCCCCAGGCGCTTGATGCGCATCTCGATCACCGCGGGGCGGCCGATGAGGACGGGGCGGGCGAGCTTCTCGTCGATCACGGCGCGCGCAGCGTGCAGCACCCGTTCGTCTTCCCCTTCGGCGTAGAGCACGCGTTTGTGCTCGGGCGGGACGCTTTTCGCCACCGAGAACACCGTTTTCATCACCACGCCGGAGTGGTAGACGAAGTTCTGTAGCGTGGTGCGGTAGGCGTCGAAATCCTCGATCGGCCGCGTGGCCACGCCCGAGTCCATGGCGGCTTTCGCTACCGCCGGGGCGATGCGCACGATGAGGCGCGGATCGAAGGGTTTGGGGATGAGATAGTCCGGTCCGAAGGTGAGTGCGGCTTCCCCGTAGGCTCCCGCGAGCATGTCGCTCTGCTCGGCGCGCGCGAGATCGGCGATGGCGTGCACGCAGGCGAGCTTCATCTCTTCGGTGATGGTGGTGGCGCCCACGTCGAGTGCGCCGCGGAAGATGAAGGGAAAGCACAGGACGTTATTGACCTGGTTGGGATAGTCGGAGCGTCCCGTGGCGATGATCGCGTCGGGTCGCACGGCCTTGGCGACTTCCGGCATGATTTCGGGAATGGGGTTGGCGAGCGCGAAGATGAGGGGGTCGCGCGCCATCTTGGCCACCATCTCCGGCTTGAGCACGCCCGCCGAGGAGAGCCCGAGGAAGACGTCGGCGCCGTCGATCACCTCGGCGAGCGTGCGCGCGTCGGTGACCTGGGCATAGCGCGCCTTGTTCGGTTCCATGTCCGGCTCGCGCCCGACGCGGATCACGCCGCGTGAATCGCACACATAGACGTTCTCCCGTTTCAACCCGAGGCGCACCATCAGGTCGAGGCAGGCGATCGCGGCAGCCCCCGCGCCCGAGCACACGAGCTTGACTTCGTCGATCTTCTTGCCCACGACCATCAGCCCATTGATGAGCGCCGCGGAGGAGATGATGGCGGTGCCGTGCTGGTCATCGTGGAAGACCGGGATCTTCATGCGCTCGCGCAGCTTCTTCTCGATGTAGAAGCACTCGGGCGCCTTGATGTCTTCGAGGTTGACGCCGCCCAGCGTCGGCTCCATGGCGGCGACGATGTCGATGATTCGATCGGGGTCTTTCTCGTCGAGCTCGATGTCGAAGACGTCGATGCCGGCAAATTTCTTGAAGAGGCAGCCCTTGCCTTCCATCACGGGTTTGGCGGCGAGCGGCCCGATGTTGCCCAGCCCCAGCACCGCCGTGCCGTTGGTGATGACGGCCACGAGGTTGCCGCGCGAAGTGTATTCCCGCGCGGTGAGGGGGTCACGCACGATCTCCTCGCAGGCGGCCGCGACGCCAGGGGAATAGGCCAGCGACAGGTCACGCTGGTTGCTCAGGCTCTTGGTGGGCACCACCGAGATCTTGCCGGGGGTGGGGTGGCGGTGGTAGTAGAGCGCGGCGTCGCGGAAGGTTTTGTCCATGGGAAGCTCTCCAGAACGGTTGGATGCGTGCGCCCGCCCTCGGTCGCACGTCGAAACGGGGGTCTATCCATCAGGTGGGAAGTATACCGCGGGGTGAGCTTCAGGTGTCGGCGACGAAGACGCGGTTCTTGCCGGCGCGCTTGGCGTGGTACATCGCCTGGTCGGCGCGATCGAAGGCGCTCTCCCACGTGTCTTCGGGGCGGACGTCGGCGACGCCGGCGCTGAAGGTGACGACGCGATGGCGATCGTCCTGGAAGAAGATCTCGCGCGTGAGGATGCGCTGCAGCCGGCGCAGGATCTCGGCAGAGGTCTCGGCGCTCGCGCCCGGCAAGAGGACGACGAATTCTTCCCCGCCGTAGCGGCCGATGACGTCTTGTTCGCGCAAGTGCTTTCGGGCGATCTTGGCGAGGAATTTGAGGGAATCGTCGCCGGCCTGGTGGCCGAAGAGGTCGTTGATGCGCTTGAAGTCGTCGAGATCGATCACGCCCAGCGTGAGCGAAGGGATGCCCCCCTGACGTAGTGCCTCGATCGCCCGGGAAAAGGCGGCTTCCAGGCCGTTTCGGTTATAAAGGCCGGTGAGAGGGTCGCGCACGAGTTGCTCGTTGAGCGCCTGCAGCTGCGCTTCCAGTGCGCGCACCTTGGCATCGGCATCCTCGGCTTCGCGGCGGGTGCGTTCGAGCGCTTCGCGCGCCTGGCGGGTGGTCTCGCTCATGTGGCGCGTCGCCTGCAGCAGGGTGCGGAGCTCGCCCGCGACGGAGGCGAGATCGTCGGCCTGTTCGATGGCCACGGCCGCCTGCTGCAGTTGGGACTGGTACTGCTCGGTCTCCCGGCTCATCTGCCCCAGCTGGGAGAGGAAATCGGCCAGCAGGCGTTTGAGTTCGGCCTCGGCTGCGCGCTTGCGCTCGAGGGTGCACTGCAAAGGGTCGAGCAGGGCGTCGAGCCGTTCCTGCAGTAGGCGCACCACCTGAGGCGTGAGGTCCGTGGCCGGCTGGAGGAGTTCGTGGCGCAGACGGCCTAACTCGGCTCGAATGCCGTCGTTGTCGCCGCCGACGAGCTCGAGCGCGTGCATGGTATGGGCGAGCAGCTCGAGCAGCGCTCCCGTGAGGGCGGCCGTGTCGATCTCTGGGGCAGCAGCCGGGGCGGAGGACGTTTCTCCGGGCGGCTGGCGCAGTCCAGCGATGAAGCGCTCGAGCCGCCGTGGGAGCCAACGACTCTGTCCCTCCTCGAGAATCGTCTCCAAGGCATGGAGTTTGCGCTCCGGCGTCCATCCAGGGGCGGCGTGCTCCCAGGCGTCGATCAGCCGGCGGATCAGGGGGACCCACGAAACCTCCGTTTCGTGGGCTGGAGGCAGGGCGAGCAAGGCTTCTTCGACGTCAGCCAGAGCCTGTGCCGTCTCATTGCGCTTGAGGTGATCCCTTGCGCGCGCGAGTGCGGCGCAGGTCCGCTCTCCCGTGCGGGGGAGTTTGGCCACGACCAGCTCGAGCAAGCGCACGAGCCGCGGTGGTAGCAGCTCCGGTTCCCCGGCGAGTTCGCAATAGATGCGGGTGTAGTTCTCTGGGGTGGGCGGCTGCTGCAGCTGCGCCAGGCGCAGGAGGGTTTCTTTGGCGAGATCGACGGGAGAGGAAGGCATCGTTCGTGAGAGGCAAGCGCCGGCAAGGATGTCAGTGTATCACTGCGGCCGCTAGCGCGCCTCAATCCAGTGCCGGCGCTCGGGGCCATGCGGAGGCGCCGTTAGGCGAATTGGGGTGCGAAGCGGCGGCATTGCTCGGCTGCGAGGACACGCGGTGATTGGACGCAAGACCTTGGCTGCCTGCGAGTGATCATCGCCACCCGAACATCATCTGCTGCGCGAAGCGCGCTTTGAGCGGCAGGCAGGCATCGAGTGCGAAGAGGGCAGCGCCGCGTGCGAGCGGGATCAAACCTTCTCGAGGCAGGAATCCGCGTGCGAAGCCGTCGGTGAGGCCGATGGTGAGCCGCCGGTCGGGGGTGCGGCGCCGGGCGTAGCGCTCGAGCGTCCAGGCGCTGCCGGGGTCGTCGGCCTCGCGCAGCAGTTCCACCAGCGTGCCGACGTCGCGGGCGGCGAGGTTGAAGCCCTGGCCTGCCACCGGGTGCAGGGTCTGGGCCGCGTTGCCCAGCCACACGGTACGCTCGGCCACCGGCCGGCGGCGCCAGCGCAGCACCAGGGGGTAGGCGGCGCGGCCGTGGATCCCACCCAGCCGCCAGCGGTTGCCGAAGGCGCGCTCGAGGCGCTCGAGATAGGCCGCATCGGGCAGGGCGGCGGCCTGTCCGGCCTCGCCGTGCGGCAGCACATGGACAAAGGTCCACTGACCGTGATCGGGCAGGAGCGCCGCCGGCCCTTGCGGCGTGAAGCGTTCGACGGCGCTCTCCGGCGCGAGCCCCTCGGCGTGCACCCAGCCGATGAGGGCGCTCTGGCCGTAGTCGTGCGAGACGACGTCCGACGTCTCGCCAGACAATCGCCCCTCGGCACGGGCGCAGAGCCGGGCGAGGAAGACGCCTCTGGGCGTGCCGAGGGCGATGCGCTCGCCCTGGACTTCGCTCGTCTCGACTGGCGTCCCGTCCAGCAGCGGGATGCCGCGTGTCTGTGCCGCCTCGATCAGCGCCGCGATGAGATCGGCCGCGCGCACGACCGTACCGAAGAAAGGCACTCCCAGCGTTTTCGCGTCCAGCCGCACGCGGCCGAAACCGTGCTGCGAGACGTGAATGGTGCGAATCGGCGTGGCCGGCAGCAGCCGGGCGAGCCCCAGCCGCTCGAACTGGCGCCAGGTGCCCAGCGACAGCGCCAGCACCCGAGCATCGTCGGCAAGGCGCGTGCGCGGGCGGGCGTCGAACACCACGGTGTCTCGGCCGAGTTCATGCAGCCACAGGGCGAGCGTCAGCCCGACGGGGCCGGCGCCGACGATGGCCACGTCATGATCGGATGAGCGCGGGGCAATCGCCTGCGGATGCTCTCCTGGCTCTCGAAACGAGGATGCGCCTGGATTCTGGAGGTTCATCGTGCGTCACTCCCGCCGTGCTGCATCAGCGCTTCGATCGCCTCGGCCGCGACGGGCACGTCGCGCGTGAGGAGCCGGCACCCCTTCTCGGTCACGAGGGCGTCGTCTTCGATGCGGATACCGAGGTTCCAGAAATCGCGCGGCACGTCGTCGGCCTCGGGCACGTAGAGCCCCGGCTCGACTGTGAGCACCATGCCGGGTACGAGCGTCACCGGCTGGCCGTTCTCATGGGTGGGGCCGGCGTCGTGCACGTCCAGCCCCAGCCAGTGACCGGTGCGATGCATGTAGAAGCGCTTGTAGGTCTGTCGTTCGAGCGCCTCGTCGAGCGAACCGGAGAGGAGCCCCAAGTCGAGCAGCCCTTGAGTGAGTACGCGCACCGCGGCCTGATGGGGGTCGTCGAAGGTGGCGCCGGGGCGGATCGTGGCGATCGCCGCTTCCTGCGCCGCGAGCACGAGGTCGTAGAGCAGGCGCTGCGGCGGACGGAAGCGCCCGTCGACGGGGAAGGTGCGGGTGATGTCGGAAGCGTAGCCGTCGTATTCACAGCCTGCGTCGATGAGCACCAGTTCGCCTGCCTGTAGCCGCGCGCGGTTGTCGGTGTAGTGCAGGATGCAGGCGTTGGCGCCGCCGGCGACGATGGAGGGGTAGGAGGGGCCTTGGGCGCCGTGGCGGCGGAATTCGGCGATGAGCTCCGCTTCCAGCGCGTATTCGTGCAGTCCTGGCCGGCAGACACGCATGGCGCGGCGGTGGGCATGAGCGGCGATCGTCGCACTGCGCTGCATCAGCTCGAGCTCGAAGGCGTCCTTGACGCGGCGCATGCGGGCGATGAGCGCGCGGGCGTCGTGTAGCGTGTCTGGCGCTGGCGGGCCGAGCCGGGCCTTGGTGCGCAGGGCCGCCAGCAGGCGGCGCAGCCGGGCGTCGATCTCCTCGTTCTCCGCGAGCGGCAGCCACAGCGCCGGAGCTCCGGCGAGGAGTTCCGGCAGTTTCGCGTCGAGCTCGGCAAGCGGAAACGCCGCTTCCAGCCCCAACGCCTGGGGTACGGCGGCTACCCCCAGACGGCGGCCTTCCCACAGTTCCTTTTCCGGATCGCGGTCGCGGCAAAAGAGCACGCTGCGCGGCGATTCATGGGTGCGAAGCAGCAGCCAGGCATCCGGCTCGAGGTAGCCGGTGAGATAGTAGAAGTCGCTGTCGAAACGGTAGGGGTAGGCGGTGCCGCCGTTGCGGATGCGCTCAGGGGCGGTGGGCAGTAGCAGCGCCCCGCCGCCGGCGGCCTCGAGCTGTGTCAGCAGGCTCGCGCGGCGTTTGGCGAAGGCGCTCAGGTCTTCGTGGTAACGGCCGACGGGAAAATCCGGATTCATGCCTTCTCCTCGTTCGCCGCCGGCAGTTGGCGGCGCAATGCTTCCAGGCGCTCGGGGGTGCCAACATCGACCCATAGGCCGTCGTGGCGCTCGCCGCTCACCTTGCCCGCGCGCATCGCCGCGCGCAAGAGCGGCGCCATTGGCGTGCGCACCCCAGCCGGCAGGGGCCGAAAAAGCTCGGCGCGGTAAAAGCCGATGCCGGCGAAGGTGAGTGCAGTGCCGCGCGCCTCCTGCGCATCAGGATACACCATCGCATCCTCCCCCAAGGCGAAGTCTCCCTGGGGACGGTGCGCCGGATTGGGGACGAGCAGCAGGTGCGCCAGGAACCCGGATTCGAGCCGCTGCCGGGCACGGCGCACGAAGGCGGCCACGTCGAGCGGGCAGTAGACGTCGGCATTGACGACGAGAAACGACTCGGCATCGAGCAGGGGCAGCGCCTGGCGCACGCCTCCGGCCGTCTCCAGGCCGGGTGCCGGCTCCGGGCTGAAGAGAAGTTCCATCGTGCTTCTTCGCCGCTGCCCCAGGTGGGCGACGATGCGCTCGCCGAGCCAGCAGGGATTGACCACGGCGCGGCTGCAACCGGCCTCGGCGAGCCGCTCGAGCCAGTGGTCGATGAGCGCCTTGCCGCCTACTTCCACGAGCGGCTTGGGGCAGGTGTCGGTGATCGGGCGCAGGCGCTCGCCGCGTCCGGCGGCGAGTACCATGGCCGCGAAACCCTCAGAATGTGTAGCCAACGGCCAGTTCCTCGGGATGCAACCGTTCGAGGAGCCGGCGCAAGGGGGCGAGTTCCCCGTAGCGGCGGCTCGTGAGCAGCAGATGGCGGCGTACGCGCGGCAGGTCTTCGAGGTAGCGCGTCTTGCCGTCGCGATGCGCGAGTCGCGCGAAGATGCCCAACACCTTGAGGTGGCGCTGCACGCCCATCCATTCGTAGTCGGTATAGAACGCTTCGAATTCCGTGTGGATCGGCAGCCCGAGTTTCCTGGCTACCTGCCAGTAGCGCACCAGCAGATCGAGCGCGAATTCCTCGGTCAGATCGACATAGGCATCCTTGAAGAGCGAGACCGCGTCATAGGTGATGGGGCCCCAGACCGCGTCCTGGAAATCGAGCACGCCCGGACCGCGGCCATCGTCGAGCAGCATCAGGTTGCGGCCGTGGTAGTCGCGATGCACGAAGACCCGCGGTTGCGCGAGCGCCCGCGCGACCAACGCCTCGAAGAGCCGTTCGAGCATCGCTTCTTCGCTCGGCGCGAGGGTCACGCCCAGGTGGCGGCGCAGGTACCATTCGGGGAAGAGCCGCAGCTCGGCGAGCAGTTTTTCCCGGTCGTATTCCGGCAGCCAATCCGGGCGCGTCAGGGCTTGCATCGCCGCGAGCACCCCCAGAGCCTGGGCGTAGCGCTCGTGGGCGGATTCTGGGGAAACGTTGCCGGCGTAGGGGAGATCGCCGAAATCCTCCATCAGCACGAATCCTTCGGCCGCGTCGACCGATTCGAGGCGCGGCACGGTGATGCCGGCCCCGTACAACAGACGCTGTACGGCGAGCCAGGGGGCGAGCGGCTCTTTTTCGGGCGGAGCGTCCATAACGATGCGCGTGCCGCCTTCGGGGAGCGCCACACGCCAGTAGCGGCGAAAACTCGCGTCGGCGCTCGCCGGCCGTGGTTCGGCGGCAATGCCCAGATCGGCCAGCCAATGGCACAGGCGCGCGAATCGATCCATGAGGGAGAGTTCCTTGCGGTACAATGGCGGACGATTTTAACAAAGCCGAGGCTGCACGCCCGTGACTTCCGGGGAGTAGGATTTTGCGTGACGGGGAAAATTTCGCCTTGCTCGCCTGGGCAGCGGTATTCTTGGCCTGGAGCCTACCCTGCGCCAAGGCGGTCGCTCAGCCCTTGCCGCCCTTGCCCGTGAAACCGGAGCTCCTCGGCCTGCCGCCGGCGCCCAAGCCTGCGCCTGCGCCCTCCGCCTCGCCCGCCACATCGCCTTCCGGCGCTACGGTCACCGTCGTTCCTTCGCCTGCGGGAGGAAGCGCCCAGCCTTTGCCTCCGGCCGGCGCACCCCAAGCCGTTCCCTCTGCACGGCAGCAAGCGACTCCATCCGCAGCCGAGCCGGCGCAAGCGCCGGCCGCCGCTTCGCCAGCTGCCCCTGCTGCGGCTTCAACCCAGGCGCCAGCGGGAACGGTTCCGGCTCCTTCGCCCCCTGCCGGGCCAAGAGTGGCTCAACCGCAGGAACCCCCCCGTATCCGCCTCTCCACCGACACGGCGAGCGGCGTCGAGATCCCCCTCCTGCCCCAGGGAACGATCGTCGAGGCCGACGAGATCCGCGGCGAGCGGGGCGCCGCCGTCGAAGCCGTGGGCAACGCCATCCTCGTGCGCGACAACATCCGCATTCAAGGCGATCGCCTGCGCTTCGACGAGCTCACCGACGAGGCGAGCGGCGAGGGGAATCTTTTCATCCAGGACACGGCCAAGGGCTTTCAGGTCGAAGGACCTCGCGGCCGACTCTACGTCACCGCCAAGGAAGGCGAGATCGAGCAGCCGGTCTATCGCTACGACCCGCCGGAGAACGTCAAGGAGCAGAGCCGCGCGGGCCACGGTGCCGGCGAGAAACTCTTCTTCGAAGGAGAGAACCGCTACCGCCTGCTCAATGGCACCTGGACGAGCTGCGCGGCGCCCGACCCGGCCTGGTACGTGAGGGCCGACGAGCTCAAGCTCGACTACGACCGCAACCAGGCCCAGGCGCGAAACATGGCGCTGGTGTTCCACGGCGCGACGATCCTAGCTGCACCTTATGCGGAATTTCCGTTGGGGCGGGAGCGCAAGTCCGGTTTCCTCACCCCCAGCGTCGGCATGTCGACCAATTCTGGCTTCGACGTGGCCGTGCCGTACTATTTCAACCTCGCGCCCAACTACGACGCGACCTTGACCACGAGGGCGATCGCGCGGCGCGGCCTCCAGCTGGGGGGCGAATACCGCTACCTCACGCCTTCCTACCAAGGGCAGATTCGCGCCGAGGTCCTGCCCGATGACCGCGAGGCCGAACGCAACCGGGCGCTCGCCTCATTTCAACACCAGCAAAGCCTCGGCCCGGAATGGTCCTATGGGCTGGATTTCAACCGTGTCAGCGACAAAGACTATTTCAACGATCTGAGCAACCGCATCGAGCTTTCCTCCACTGCCCATCTCGTGCAGCAGGGGGTGCTGAATTATCAGAATTCCTCGGGCTGGGGTGGGTCTTTGCTGATGCAGCAGTATCAGACGATCGACCGGGAGGTGAGCGAACCCTACCGGCGCCTGCCGGAGTTTTCCTTGTGGCACCAGCCCGTCGAATTGCCGGGTGGGCTCGAGTTCAAGCTGCGCACGCTCTACACCCAGTTCCGTCACGACGACGCCGGCCAGCGCGGCGATTACGGCATGAACTGGGTCGATGGCGACCGAGCCGTGCTCAACCCTTCCATCTCTTTACCCATATATCGTAGCTGGTGGCATTTCGAACCGAGCCTGCAGTGGCACTACACGAGCTATGACCTGGATCAGCCGGCCCTGGCGGGGGGGCGCACGTCCATCGATCGCAGCGTTCCGATCGCCTCGCTCGACATGGGGCTCGCCTTCGAGCGCGACGCGAGCTTCTTCGGTCGTGACTGGCTCCAGACCCTGGAGCCGCGCATCTACTACGTGAAAACCCCCTATCGCCGCCAGGATGACATCCCGCTCTTCGACACGGCGCGCTTCGGCTACGGTTTTGCCCAGATTTTTTATCCGAACCGCTACGTGGGCGACGACCGCATCTCCGATGCCGACCAGGTCACGGTGGCGGCGACCACCCGTCTCCTGGAATCGGACACCGGCTGGGAACGCCTGCGGCTCACGCTGGGTCAACGCTATTATTTCGAGACGCCGGAGGTGCTCATGCCCGACGAGAGCCCCATCGTCGACCGGCGCACCGATGTCCTTGGCGAGGCCGATGTGCATCTCACCCGCCGGATGCAGTTCAAATCGTTCTGGCAATACAACCCCAGCGAAGACCTGACGCAGCGCTTCAACGCCGGGGTGCGTTATCAGGCCGGATTCGCGCGGGTGCTCAATCTCGACTACCGTTATACGCGCGATCTGCTCGAAGACGTGGGAATCGGGGCGCAGTGGCCGCTTGCCCGTGGCTGGGTTGGCGTGGGGCGCCTGAGCCGCTCGATTCTCGAAGAGCGCCTCACCGAGGCCATCCTCGGCCTCGAGTACGATGGCGGCTGCTGGGTGCTGCGAACCGTCTTCCACCGCTACGCCTTGTCGGAGAACGACAACAACACCGCCTTTTTCGTGCAGCTCGAGCTCACGGGCCTGGGGAGCCTCGGCTCGAGCCCCGAGACGCTGCTGCGCCGCTCGGTGCCGGGTTACGGCAAGATCTCGCCTACCGCCACCAGCACCCTGTTCGGATCCGCAGGAGGAATGTGATGGCAGTGAAACGACGCTCGCTTCCGCTGCTCGGGGCGGTTTTTCGCTCTGCGCTATTGCTGCTCGCGCTGTGGGCAGGATCTACCGCTGCCGCCGAGCTCACTCGGGTCGTGGCCGTGGTCAATAACGAACCGATCACTTCCACCGAGCTGCAGCAGTACATGGTGCGTGCCAAGCGGCAAGTGGCCAAGCAAGGGGTGCAGATCCCCGAGGACGAGCTGCGCCAGCAGGTGCTCGAACAGATGATTTTGGAGAAACTGCAGCTGCAGGTGGCCAAGCGCATGGGGATCACCGTCGACGATACGGCCATCGATCGCGCCATCGAGGACATCGCCCGGCGCAACAATATGACGCTCGATGCCCTCAAACAGGCGCTCGCCGCCGACGGCATCACCTTCGAGCAGTTCCGCGAGCAGATTCGCCGCGAGATGACCATTGCCCGCCTGCGCGACCGCGAAATGGAAGGGCGGGTGACGGTGTCCGATGCCGAGGTCGACCACTTCCTCGCCAACAACCCCGACGTGATGCGCCGCATCGAAGCGGAAGCCGGCAACGTGACGCAGACCCACGTGCGCCACATCCTGGCCCGTACCAACCAGACCACCAACGACGAGGCAGCCAAGGCCAAATTGCTGGCGCTGCGCGAGCGCATCGTCAATGGCGTCGATTTCGCCGAGCTCGCCAAGGCCAACTCCGACGACGGCTCCGCCTTCAAGGGCGGTGATCTCGGCTGGATCAACCCCGGCGATACCGTTCCTCAATTCGAAGAAGCGATGAACCGGCTCGCTCCGGGTGAGATTTCCCAGCCGGTGAAAACCCCCTTTGGCTGGCACCTGATCCAGGTGCTGGAACGCCGTCCGCTCACCGCTTCCGAGGACTACCGCCGCAACTACGCCCGGCAGTTGCTTCGGCGGCAAAAGATGGATCAGGCCTATAATGCCTGGTTGCAGACGATCCGGGCCGAGGCCTTCGTCGAGATCCGCCGCGATGCGCTGGAGGCGAAATGAAACCGATCGCCATCACCACCGGTGAGCCCGCCGGAGTAGGGCCCGAGCTCTGCGCCCGGCTCGCCGACCGTCTGTGGCCTGCGCCGCTCGTGCTGATCGGCGACCGGAAGTTGCTGCGCGAGCGCGGCGTGTCGTCGTTGCCCGAGTTCGATCCGGCTGATCCCGCACCCTTGTCGATACGCCATGTGCCGCTGCGCGCGCCTTCCATCCCCGGCCGGCTCGAACCGGCCAACGCGCCTTACGTGCTCGAAGTGCTCGATACGGCCATCGACGGCGTGCTCGGCGGCCTTTTCAGCGCCATCGTTACCGCACCAATCCAGAAAAGCCTCATCGCCGACGCGGGTCACCCCTTTACGGGACACACCGAGTATCTCGCCGAGCGCAGCGGCACTCCGCTCGTGGTGATGATGCTGGTGGGCGCGGGGCTGCGCGTGGCGCTGGTCACCACCCATCTGCCGCTCGCCGAAGTGCCTGCCGCGGTCACGCCGCAGCGGCTCGAAGCCGTGCTGCGCATCCTCGATCGGGATCTGCGCCGACGTTTCGGTATCCCGCAGCCGCGCATCCTCGTGGCGGGCCTCAATCCGCACGCCGGCGAGGGCGGCCACATCGGGCGCGAAGAGCTCGAGGTCATCACTCCGGTGCTCGGGCGCCTGCGCGCCGAGGGCATGACCCTGATCGGCCCTCTGCCCGCCGATACGCTCTTCACCCCCCGCGTCATCGCCGGCAGCGACGCGCAGCTCACCATGTACCACGACCAGGGCCTGCCGGTGCTCAAATACGCCAGTTTTGGCAACGGGGTCAATGTCACCCTGGGCCTGCCCTTCATCCGCACCTCGGTCGATCACGGCACGGCGCTCGATCTGGCCGGAACCGGGCGCGCCGATCCAGGCAGCCTCTTCGAAGCGGTCACGCTCGCCTGCCTGCTCGCTTCCGTCGAGGAGCGCCTTGCTGCCCAAGGAGAAAGCGGTACGTGAGCGCCGAAGTACAAGGCCACCGGGCGCGCAAGCGCTTCGGACAGAATTTCCTGCGCGATCCCAATATCGTCCGGCGCATCGTCGCCGCCATCGACCCGAAACCCGGCGAGCATCTGGTCGAGATCGGCCCCGGACTCGGCGCGCTCACCGAGCCGCTCATCAATGCTGCCGGCCATCTCACGGCCATCGAGCTCGACCGTGATCTCGCCGCCCGCTTGCGGGAGCGTTTTCCCGAGGAGCGGCTGCGGCTCATCGAGGGCGATGCCCTGCGCTTCGATTTCGCCACCTTGCCGGCGCCGCTGCGCGTGGTGGGAAACCTGCCTTATAACGTGTCGACGCCGCTCCTCTTCCATCTCGCTGGGTACGCCGATCGCATAAAAGACATGACTTTCATGCTGCAAAAGGAAGTGGTGGAACGCATGGCGGCCGAGCCGGGCAGCGCTGCCTATGGGCGATTGTCGGTGATGCTGCAACTGCGCTTTGCCGTGCGCAAGTGCTTCGATGTGCCGCCGGGCGCGTTCGTGCCGGTGCCGAAAGTGACTTCCAGCATCGTGCGCCTCACCCCGTTGCCTCGAGGCAGGTACGAGGTGGACGACTTCCCCACGTTTGCGCGCGTAGTGGCCGCAGCATTCAACCAGCGGCGCAAGACGCTACGCAATGCCTTGAAAGCGCTGGCGTCGGCCGAGATTTTTTCCCGTACCGGCATCGATGCGTGTCTGCGCGCCGAGATGCTGTCCGTGGCCGATTTCGTGCGGCTGGCCAATGCGCTCTCGCGCGAGAAGCCAGAGACATCCGCCGACTGAGCTTCGACGGATGTCTCCTCAACTCAGGAGGCCTGACCGGAGCCGGATTCCTTCTTCTGGCAAGTGTTGACGCCGATCAGGGTATACAGCGGGCACCAGTTGAGCAGCCCCGTAGCCAGCGGCAGCACGCCGATCCACGTCCACGGCGTACCGATACCCATCAAAGCGAGGACGATCAGCACCACCCCGACGACGATGCGCGCGATTTTATCGATGCCGCCGACGTTTCGTTTCATTTCCATCTCGCTTCTCCTGTGCTTCCTGTGCTTCCAGTAAACCCGCGTATCATCATAGATCACTTCGGCGGATTTTGGAGTTTCCGGTCATGGATTTTTTGCTACTCATCGTGCTGGCCACAGCCGTCGGCGCTGCTTTGTCCTTCTTGGGGGCGCGTCTGGCGCTCTCGGCCCAGCGGGCGAGCTTCGAGCGCGAGCTCGCTCAGCGCCAGGAGGCCGAGCTGCGCCTGCAGAGCGAATTGCGCCAGCGCATCGAAGCGATCGAAGGAGAGCGCCGCGCGCTGCACGAGGAGGTAGCGCAGCTGCGCGGCGAGCTCGCGCATCGCGCCGGGCTCGAAGAGCGGCTCGCCGAGGCCAAGCAGCGCCTTGCGGAGGTACAGGACCGCTGGCAGCAGACACTGGAAGAAAACCGGAGTCTGGCCGAACGGCAGGCGGCTCTGGCCCAGGAGCTGGAAGCCGAGCGCCGGGCGGCAGCAGAGAAACTGCGCTTGCTCGAAGACGCGCGCCAGCAGCTCACCGAGCAGTTCAAGAATCTGGCCAACGACATCCTCGAAGAGAAATCTCGCCGCTTCACCGAGCAGAACCAGAACGAATTGGGTGCCTTGCTCGAACCGCTCAAGCTGCGTCTGACCGAATTCCAGCGCAAGGTCGAAGAGGCCTACGTCACCGAAGGAAAGGATCGCACCGCGCTCGCCGAGCAGGTGCGACAGCTCATGGCGCTCAACCAAACCCTGAGCCGTGAAGCGCGGCAGCTCACCGAAGCCCTCAAGGGCTCGAGCAAGACCCAAGGCACCTGGGGAGAGCTCGTGCTCGAGCGGGTGCTCGAAGCTTCGGGGCTGCGCCGCGGCGAAGAGTACGAGGTGCAGGTCGCCCACACCGACGGCGAAGGGCGGCGCCTGCAACCCGACGTCGTCATTCGCCTGCCCGAGGGGCGCCACCTCGTCATCGACGCCAAGGTCTCGCTCAACGCCTACGAAGCCTACGTCGCCGCCGAGAACGACGGCGAGCGTCAAGGTGCGCTCAAGCGCCATCTCGACTCGGTGCGCACCCACATGAAAGGGCTGTCGCAGAAGCGCTACGAGCAGCTCTATGGGGTCTCCTCGCTCGACTTCGTGCTGCTCTTCGTGCCGATCGAACCGGCCTTCATGCTCGCCGTCACGCATGACAAAGAGCTCTTCATGGACGCCTGGCAGCGTAACGTGCTGCTGGTGAGCCCCTCGACCCTGCTCTTCGTCGTGCGTACGGTCGCGCATCTGTGGCGCCAGGAGCAGCAGAATCGCAATGCCCAGGAGATCGCCAAACGCGGCGCCGAGCTCTACGACAAACTCGCCGGCTTCGTCACCGACTTGCAAGCGCTCGGGCAGCGCCTGGAGCAGGCACGCAGCGAGTACGACAAAGCGATGGGAAAGCTCGTCGCCGGCAGGGGAAACCTGCTGCACCGGGCCGAGTCGCTCAAGGCTCTGGGAGTCAAGCCAGGGAAGAATCTACCGCTCGGCCTGCTCGGCGAGGATCCCGAAGCAGACGGCCCATTGGCGGAGACGGCGGAGGAGCCGAGGAGGTAGAAAAACCCCCGGACGGGGCCGGGGGTGAAAGGGATTGCCTTGTAGGGACGATCAGTGGTCTGAAGCCGCCGCCGCGCCGAAGCCGGTCTCGGAGCGCACGCGCTGGGCCGCGTAGGCCGCGCGCTCTTTCTTCGCCTGTTCGCTCTGGTCGAGCACCGAGAAGAGCCAGGTGCCGAGGAAACCGGCCAGCATGGAGAAGAGCGCCGGCGAGGTGTAGGGGAACCAGGCCGAACCCTTGGGATTGCCGAGCACGTCTTCCCACACCGCCGGCGAGACCACGGTGAGCCCGACCGAGGCGATCAGGCCGAGGAAGCCGCCGATCACCGCGCCGCGCGTGGTGCAGTCTTTCCACAGCACCGACAGCAGCAGCACCGGGAAGTTGGCCGAAGCCGCCACCGCGAAGGCGAGCGACACCATGAAGGCGACGTTCTGCTTCTCGAAGGCGATGCCGAGCAGCACGGCCACCACGCCCAGGCACAGGGTGGCGATACGCGAGACGCGCAGCTCCGAGGCCGAATCCGCCTTGCCCTCCTTGAAGAGGGTGGCGTAGAGGTCGTGCGACACGGCCGAGGCGCCCGACAGGGTGAGTCCCGCCACCACTGCGAGGATGGTAGCGAAGGCCACCGCCGACATGAAGCCGAGGAAAATGTTGCCGCCCAGGGCGTTGGCGAGGTGGATCGCCGCCATGTTGCTACCGCCCTTGAGCGCGCCCTTGGCGTCGAGGAAGCTTGGATCGGTGAGCACGAAGATGATCGCGCCAAAGCCGATGATGAAGGTGAGGATGTAGAAGTAGCCGATCCAGGTGGTGGCCCAGAGCACGGATTTGCGCGCCTGCTTGGCATCCGGCACCGTGAAGAAACGCATGAGGATGTGCGGCAGGCCGGCCGTGCCGAACATCAGCGCCATGCCGAAGGAGATCGCCGAGATCGGGTCCTTGATGAAGTTGCCCGGTCCCATGATCGATCGCCCGACGTTTTGCGCCACCTCCATCACGTCCTTGCCCTGCTCGGCCGCCTTGGCGACCACCTTGGGATCATTGAGCGCCAGGTTGGTCTTGATCTCCACCGCCTTGGCGAACATCGCCTCCACGTTGAAGCCGAAGTGGAAGAGCACGGCGAAGGCCATGAAGGAAGCGCCGGCGAGCAGCAGGCACGCCTTGATGATCTGCACCCAGGTGGTGGCGGTCATGCCGCCGAAGAGCACATAGACCATCATCAGCACGCCGACGATCACCACGGCCATCCAGTAGTCCAGGCCGAAGAGCAGTTTGATGAGCTGCCCGGCGCCGACCATCTGCGCGATGAGGTAGAAGGCCACGACCACCAGGGTACCGGCGGCGGCGAAGGTGCGGATCGGCCCCTGCCGGAAGCGGTAGCCCGCCACGTCGGCGAAGGTGAAACGACCGAGGTTGCGCAGCCGCTCGGCGAGCAGGAAGGTGATGATCGGCCAGCCGACCAGGAAACCGATCGAGTAGATCAGCCCGTCGTAGCCGTTGGCCATGATGGCCGCCGAGATGCCGAGGAAGGAGGCCGCGGACATGTAGTCGCCGGCGATCGCCAGTCCGTTCTGGAACCCGGTGACGCCGCCTCCGGCGGTGTAGAAAGCCGCCGCCGTCTTCGTACGCGCCGCCGCCCACTTCGTGATCCACAGCGTCAGACCGACGAAGATCAGGAACATGATGATCGCGGTCCAGTTCGTCTCCTGCTTGACGGTCTGCCCCAGGTCGCCACCGGCCGCGAAGGCAACCCCAGTGGCTGCGAGCAGCGTCAGCGCGCCGCACAGTTTCGTCGCCGTTCTCATTTGCGCACCTCCTTGAGGATCTCTTCGGTCAGGGCGTCGAACTCGGTGTTGGCGCGGCGCACATAGATACCGGTGATGATGATGGCAAAGAGGATGACACCGACGCCGATGGGGATACCAAGGGTGGTGACGCCGGTGCCGATGGGCTTGGCGAGGAACTCCTTGTCGAAGGCGATCAGCGCGATGTAGCCGTAGTAGACGATCAGCATGAGGATCGTCAGGATCCAGCCGAAACGCCCGCGCTCCTGCACGAGGCGCTGGTACTTCGGATTCGCCCGAATCCGCTCGTAGATGTCGTTTTGCATGGTGCTCTCCTCCTAAGCGTTTGCAGGGGTCTGCAGATCGTAGGCTAGAGGGGAAGCCTTACAAAATGCTTACGCGTGCAAAAATAAAAATTATTTGATAATCTCGCGCCAAGAACGCGGCGGTGAGATGTCACCGCCCTTCAAGTATTTTTTCCTTGGAGAGGACCGAACCATGGACGCCACATCACGCACCGAGCGGACTCCCTCTGCCTATCCCTATCCCTTGCTGATACGGCACATGCTCGAACGGGCGGTATCCGATCACCCTACCTCCCTGATCGTCTATGGCCAGACATGCCATTCGTACCGGCAATTGCGCGAACGGGTCGGACGGCTGGCCGATGCCCTTGCCGCACTCGGGGTGGGGCGAGGGAGCACCGTCGGGGTCATGGACTGGGATACGAACCGCTATCTCGAATGCTTCTACGCCGTGCCGATGATGGGTGCGGTGCTGCACATGGTCAACGTGCGCCTTTCGCCGGAGCAGATCGTCTATACGATCAACCACGCCGCCGACGACATCCTGCTCGTCAATGTCGAGTTCTTGCCGCTGCTGCAGCGTATCGCCGGGCAATTGCGCACCGTCAGGGCTGTCGTGCTGCTCGACGACGAAGGAAAGGCTCGCGAGGCAGATTTGCAGGGCTTGCGCTGCGCCGGGGAGTATGAGGCGCTGCTCTCGGCGGCTTCGCCGGATTACCTCTTTCCCGAGCTCGACGAAGACACCCGTGCCACCACTTTCTATACCACCGGCACTACGGGCCTGCCCAAAGGGGTGTTTTTCAGCCACCGCCAGCTGGTGCTGCACACGCTCGCCTGCCAGCTCGCGCTGGGCGCTGCGGCGCACTGTCGTCTCGACAAACGGGACGTCTATATGCCCATCACGCCCATGTTTCACGTCCACGCCTGGGGCATGCCGTACGTGGCGACGAATCTCGGTCTGAAGCAGGTCTATCCTGGCCGCTACGTGCCGGAGCGCCTCCTGAAGTTGCGTACCGAGCATGGCGTGACGTTTTCGCATTGCGTGCCTACCATCTTGCAGATGCTGCTGATGAGTCCGGCATCGGCCACGACCGATCTGTCCGGCTGGAAAGTGATCATCGGCGGTTCGGCCCTGCCAGCTGCATTGGCCAAGTCCGCCTTGGAGCGCGGCATCGACGTCGTCACCGGCTATGGCATGTCCGAGACCTGCCCCATCCTGACCGTGGCCTTCCTCGATGAAGACATGCTGTCGTGGGACCTGGAAGCCCAAGCCCGGCAACGGGCCAAGACGGGACGGCCGATCCCCTTGGTGCAGCTGCGCATCGTCGATGGGGCGATGAACGAACTGCCGCACGATGGCAAGAGTGCCGGGGAAGTGGTGGTGCGCGCGCCCTGGCTCACCCAGGGCTACCTGCACGATCCCGAGGGCTCTGAGCGCCTGTGGCGCGGCGGATGGCTGCACACGGGAGACATCGGCGTGATCGACCCCGACGGCTTCCTGCGCATTACCGACCGGCTCAAGGACGTGATCAAATCGGGCGGGGAATGGATCAGTTCGCTCGAGATCGAAGGGCACATCCTTCGGGTGCCGGGGGTGGCCGAAGTGGCGGTGATCGGCGTACCCGACGAGCGCTGGGGGGAGCGCCCCTTGGCCTTTGTCGTGCCGTCCCGACCGGGGGCGGTGAGTTCCGAAGAAATCCTCCAGGCGCTGCGGCGCGCCGCCGAGGCAGGGGAAATCTCGCGCTATGCCGTGCCCGATCGCATCGTCTTCCTCGAGGAAATCCCGAAAACGAGCGTGGGCAAGATCAACAAGCGGGCCCTGCGCGAGCGCTACGGCGCCGCTTGAGGAGGGCGGGCCGAGGCGGCGGCCGAAGACGGTCGGGGAAGGAGTTCGGAAGCCGATCCCCACGCCTCGATCTCCCCGCAGGTGGCCTCCAGCGCGGCGGTGTCCAGCCCCGTGAGCCGTACCCGGGACGCCTGTACGAGCTCCGGATGGCGGGCGAGCGAGCGGCGGTAGAGGGGATCGTAGTGCCGGGCAATGAGCTCGGCAAAGAGCGTTGCCAGATCGCGGCGAAGGGCGAATTCCTGCCAGCGGCGCAAGGTCTCGTTCGGGACGAACCCTTTGAAGCGTTCGAGCCGCCGCGCGAGCGCCTCAGGCTCGTCGCCCAGCCAGGCATAGTCTTCGAGCAGGAGCTGCAGGCGGCACTCCTGGGGCGTATCGAGCACGATCATGGGAGCGAGCCGCATTGCTTCGTGGAGTGCCTCGGGCAGCTGCACCAGGCCGATGCGCTTGCTCTCGGCTTCGACGAAGACGGGCCGGAAAGGGTCGAAGCGGCGCAGCGCCGCGACGAGCGCCGTATCGAAGGCTTTTTGCGTGGGCTGGGCTTCGCCTCCCGGCCAGGCGCCGAGGATGGAGCCGCGATGACGCGCCAAGGCTTCGAGGTCGAGCACCTGATGGCCGCGGAGCTCGAGCGCCTGCAGCACGCGCGTCTTGCCCGAGCCGGTGGGGCCGGCGATGACGCGCCAAGAAAAGTGCGCCGGCAGCTCGGCGAGCCGCTCCAGCACCCAGCGGCGATAGGTCTTGTAGCCGCCCGCCAGCTGCGCCGCCGACCAGCCGATCATACGCAGCCAGGTGACGAAGGCGCCGCTGCGCTGCCCGCCGCGCCAGCAGTAGACGAGCGGACGCCAGGAAGGAGGATGCTGCTGCAGGCGTTCCTGCAGGTGACGCGCGAGATTCTTGGCTACCCAGGCGGCCCCGAGCCGGCGCGCCTCGAAGGCCGAGTGCTGCTTGTAAATGGTGCCGATGATGCGCCGTTCGGTGTCGTCGAGCACTGGCAGGTTGATCGCGCCGGGGATGTGGTCTTCGAGAAACTCGGCGGGCGAGCGTGCGTCGATGATCGCGTCGAATTCGTCCATCCGTTCGAGCGGTACAATCCGGTCTTTGTCTTTGGCAGCCATGGATCTCGAGGAGGTCAAATATATGGAACGAGGAACAAGCACTTCGGCGCACGGCATCCGGCTCACCGAATGGGCCCACGGCGGCGGTTGCGGCTGCAAGATCGCGCCGGCGGTGCTGCAGCGCCTGCTCGGTTCGCTGCCTCCCGGGTTGTGTCCGCCAGAGCTGCTCGTGGGTACCGAGGCGAGCGACGATGCGGCAGTCTACCGCCTGCGCGAGGATTTGGCGATCGTCGCCACCACCGATTTCTTCACCCCGGTGGTCGACGACCCCTACGATTTCGGCCGCATCGCCGCCACCAATGCGCTCTCCGACGTCTACGCCATGGGCGGGCGGCCGATTTTGGCGCTGGCCCTCGTCGGCATGCCGGTCGGCAAGCTGCCCGAGGAGGCGATCACCCGCATCCTGGAGGGCGGCGCGGGCGTGTGCCGTGAGGCGGGCATTCCGCTCGCCGGAGGGCATTCGATCGACACGGTCGAACCGATCTACGGCTTGGTGGCATTGGGCGTGGTGCATCCCGAGCAGGTGAAGACGAACGGCGGAGCGCGCCCGGGCGACGTCCTCATTCTCAGCAAGCCGCTTGGCATCGGCATCCTCTCGGCGGCGCTCAAGCAGGGGCGGCTCTCCGGCAGCGAATACGCCGAGATGCGGCTGTGGACGATGACGCTCAACCGCGCCGGGCGGGCGCTCGCCAGTCGCGAAGCGGTGCACGCCATGACCGACGTCACCGGCTTCGGCCTGGCGGGGCACCTCCTGGAAGTCTGCCGTGCGAGCGGCGTGGCGGCGGTGCTCGACCGGGAGGCGATCCCCGTGCTCGCCAGTGCGCGGCGATATGCCGAAGAGGGCGTGGCCACCGGGGCCTCCAAGCGCAACTGGGCGAGTTACGGCGAGGAGGTCGATCTGTCGGCGCTCACTGAAGACGAAGCGGAGGCGGCGCTGTGGCGCACCCTCCTCACGGACCCACAAACGAGCGGGGGGCTCTTGATCGCCTGCGCGCCAGAAGCGGCCGAAGGGGTGATGGCCGAGATCCGGGCGCACCAGGCGCTGGGCGGCTGGAAGATCGGCGAGATCGTCGAGTCGCCCGTGCCGCGGGTCGTGCTGCGCTGAAGGGCTTTCAGCGCCCGGAGGCGGCGCCGCGTTTGCGCACCGCTTCCAGCGCCGAGGCGATCGCCGGCCACACCGTCTGGGACAGCTTGGGCACGGCCTCCAGCACCGGGTGCAGCCCGTCTTCCTGGAACGCATCAGGGTCGAGCGCGATCGCTTCGAGCAGGAAGGGGACGAAATGCACGGGGTAACGGGCTGCGAGGCGCGGATAGACCGCATCGAACTCGGCAGTGTAATCGGGCCCCAGATTGGGGGGCAGTCTCATGCCCACGAGCACGACTTCGCAGCCGGACTGTTTGGCCATGAGGATCATGCGCTCGAGATTGGTCTCCATCGCTTTCGGCGGCAGGCCGCGCAGGCCATCGTTGGCGCCCAGGGCGAGCACGACGACATCGGGTCGGTGCCGTTCGAGCAGCCTCGGCAGGCGGGAGGCTCCCCCGGCCGTGGTCTCCCCCGAGACGCTGGCGTCGATGACGCGGTGTGCTCCAGGTTCGAGCGCATCGAGCTGGCGCTGCAGCAGGTAGGGCCAGCCGCTTTGCGGCGGTAGCCCATAGCCCGCGGAGAGACTGTCGCCGAAGACGAGAATCGTGGCTGCGCTGGCCGGTAAAGCCGTTGCGAGCAGGGCAAACGCGAGGAAGAGCAACGCGGGAATGGATCGACCACCCTTTGGGTGGAAACGCGGAGGAAGGATCGACATGGGCAATGAGACTCCGGGAAAAAACGTCACCCCCATATTGTGCGCCGAGAAACTGCGCAAGGTCGTTTTACGCCGCGGCGAGGAGCCGCTCGTGATCCTCGACCAAATCGATCTTGCCGTTTTGCAGGGCGAAGCGGTGGCCATCGTCGGGGCCTCCGGCTCGGGGAAATCGACCTTGCTCGGTTTGCTCGCCGGCTTGGATATCCCCAGCGAGGGGGCTGTGCTTCTGGATGGAACGCCGCTCTTTGCTCTGGACGAAGATGGACGCGCGGCCCTGCGCGGCCGCACGATCGGTTTCGTCTTCCAGAATTTCCAGCTTTTGCCCACCCTCTCCGCCCTGGAAAACGTCATGCTCCCGCTGGAGTTGAACGGCGTGCCCGCGGCCGCGGAGCGGGCCCGTCAGTGGCTCGAACGGGTGGGATTGTCCCACCGCTTGCACCATTATCCCCGTACGCTCTCCGGCGGCGAGCAGCAGCGCGTGGCGCTGGCGCGCGCTTTCGTCACTTCGCCCAAGGTGATCCTGGCCGACGAGCCTACCGGCAACCTCGACACCGCCACCGGCGAGGCGGTGATCGAGCTGATGTTTGCCTTGCGGGAGCGCGAAGGCACCACGCTCGTGCTCGTCACGCACGATGTCTCGCTGGCCAGGCGCTGCGACCGTATCTTGAAGATGCATGCGGGGCGACTCGTTCAGTGAGGGGTGTGCGCTTCGGCGCGCGTGAGCTCCGCCGCTTCCCGGCCCCGTTCCCTCGTCTGGGCCCAGAGGATGCCGGCAAGGAGGATCGCCGCTCCGAGCCACTGGCGCGGAGTCATCGTCTCGCCCAACCACAGGGCGCCTGCCAGCGCGGCGAAGACGCTCTCGAGCGAGAGGATCAGCACGGCGTGCATGGGTCGCACCGTGCGCAGCGCCTGGATCTGCAAGGTGAAGGCCACGGCGCTCGAGAGCACTCCGGCCCACAGCAGCGGCAGCCAGGTATGGGCGAGCGACTCCAGCTTCGGTTGTTCCCACAGCAGGGTGCATAGGCCCGAGAGCACGGCGGCCACGGCGAACTGGCCGGCAGAGAATCCGACGGTCGGCAAGTGCCGCCCGTAATGGCTCAGGGCGATCACGTGCGCCGACCAGAAGATCGCGCCGACGAGCTCGAGGAGGTCGCCGCGATGCACCTCCAGATTCCCCTGCACCGACAGAAAGTAGAGGCCGGCGACGCAGGCGGCCAGGCCGGGCCAGAAGGCTGCCGGCGGTCGCACGCCGCGCAGCCATCCGAGCAAAGGAACGAAGACGATGTAGCTCGCCGTAATGAAAGCGGCATTGGCGGCGGTCGTCTCGGTCAGGCCGATCTGCTGGAAGGCGAATCCCGCGAAGAGCAGCGTCCCCGTCACGATCGAGGCGCGTAGCCAGCGCTTCAGAGAGACTCCACGGCGCTGGCGCTCGAGGGCCCACCACAGCGGCAGCAGCGCCACCGCTGCCAGGGCGAAACGGGCGGCGTTGAAGGCGAAAGGCTCCATCGTCGCCATTGCCTGGCGCTGCGCGACGAAGGTGCTACCCCAGATGGCGGCGACGAGCAGGAGCAGGAAGTGGTCGCGGGAGAAACGCGGCATGGAGGAATCCGGAACCGAAAACCCGATTCTATCCTGCCGCCGTTGCCGGACGCAGGATCGCCCCGGCCGTGCGCCAGCCGCTGGCCGCCGCCGATTCCGCCCCCGGCAGGGTCGGTTCCGGCGCCATCCAGCCACCGGCGAGCCAAAGGCCAGGGAAAGGGTGCAGGGGCGGGGGAGAAGGTGCAGGCAACGGAAAGCGCTCGTCGCACCATGGCGCCGCGAGCGTTTCTTCGCCCAAAGGGAGGAGCCGCTCCGGCCCGGGGGGAGCGAGACAGGCCAATGCGGTGCGGCCACCGCCCGCCGGCGCTTGCCAAGCATCGGCTTCGGGGGTGAAGCACCATCCGTGCGTGGTATGGGGGGTGATCGCGCTCCAGAGCCGGATCTCCGGCCAATTCGAAAGCCGTGCGACCAGCGCTTCGAGCCCGGCGATTCCCCGGAGCAGGGACGCTGCGTCCCGGGGCGGAACGGCGAGCACGACGTGATCGAAATGGCGGACGTCGGTCTGCGGCAGGCGCCATCCGCCTTCCGCCGGCTCCAGGGACTGCACCGGCGCGGCGATCGCCACCTCGCCGCCGCGTCGCCCCAGCGCGCGGGCAAGCGGCACGGCAAACCATTCGACGAAGGAATCCGGCAGGCGGAACCACTGGCGGTGCGCCCGTGCGCCCAGCGCGGCGGCGAGAAGACGGGCGAAGCGGGGCAGAGGGGTCTCTTCGGCCGGAGCAAGGCACAGAAGGCGGCACAGGGGGCGCCACAAGAGGTGCAGCGCCGCTTCGTCGCCCCACGGCAATGCCGTCTGGGCGAGCGGTAGGTCGGGTAGGGCGCTCCCGCCATGCCGGCCGGCGCGCAGCAGCCGCCGCAAGGCGCGGCTGGTCGCGCGTCGTTCCCTGCTAGAG
>NZ_JSYB01000012.1:0-30351 GCF_054823945.1 Tepidiphilus sp. HLB4
CCCCTCGACGAGGTGGCGCACCACCTTGGGAGAGGAAAAGAGATGCTTGTAGTTGGCGTCGTGGCGGGCGTTCATGTCGCCGCCTATTGTAGCTGTATCGGGGCATGGCCGTGCGGCTCATTGTAGCGGCGGCGATGCGATCCCGCGGTGCATCGGCGAGCGAGACGAGGGAGACGCGGGGGCGTCAAGATTGAGAGAAAGGGTGTGGAGAAAGATATTCCCCCACCTGCCCGCGTCAGGCCATAACCAACTCGAGTTTACTGACGCGTTCGAGATTCGTGTGCTGGCGAGCGACCCAGAGATCGTGGGCATCTTGCATGGCAAGCCAGCTCTCGGGGCTACGCCCAAGCACTTTCGATAGCCGAAGCGCCATGTCCGGCGTTACCCTGCTTCTGCCCTTGAGGATTCTGCTCAAGGTGGAGGGCGCGACATCGAGCCGACGCGCCAGCTCGCGGGCGCTGATGCCATAGGGCTGCAGATAGACCTCGATGATGAATTCGCCGGGATGAGGGGGGTTATGCATGGTCATCAGTGATAGTCCTCGTAATCCACAACATACGCGTTCCCGTCACGGAACTCGAAGGTCATCCGCCAGTTGCCGCTCACGGTAACCGACCAGCGTCCGTCCAAATCGCCCTTGAGCGGATGCAGACGAAAGCCCGGGATGTCCATGTCGTCGATCGTCTGCGCCGTCTCCAAAGCGACGAGCAACATCCGCAGGCGCTTGGCATGACTGGCCTGGATGCCCGAGGTACTGCCTGTCTCGAAGAATCTGCGCAGGCCTTTGTGGCGGAACGATTTGATCATGGTCCATTTTAGCCTGTTGCGCAACAGGCAACAAATCGATCAGATGCAGGAATCGCCATATCTCGCATCCCAGGCTCGAAGTGATCATTGGAGCACTAACAATGAGGGATGGCTTGGGGCGTCTGAATGCGGCGTTACGCCCGCATGCGACGCATCCGCGTCGTGGGAAACCTACCGAAAAACTGCATCATTCGCTCCTTGTCGGCATTCCCGCGCCGGCGGGAACTTTCGCCCGTGCAAGCCTTCTATGAAAGTAACTCTGCTCCATCTGCCTGCGCCGCCGCAAAGCCTTCCTGTTGAGCGGGACCCCGGCGATACCGCCGGGTTCATGGCCCGAACCTCCCCCTGCGTTCGGGCCATTTTTTTCGCATCTCGGCGTTTTCATGCCGTTTCGGGCAGAACGCCCGCCAACCACCCCTGCACCACCGCCTCGGCCTCCTCCACTCCCAGCTTGCTGAGGGCCGAAAACGCCTGCACCGTCACCTGCCCCTCCCATGCGGCCAAAGCGCGGCGCACCTGGACCACGGTCGCCGCCCGCGCCCCGCGCGAGAGCTTGTCGGCTTTCGAGAGGAGGATATGCACCGGCTTGCCGCTGGGAAGGAACCAGTCGAGCAGCTGCCGGTCGAGCGCCGTGAGCGGATGGCGCACGTCCATGATGTGGATGAGGCCGACGAGCGCCTCGCGCTCGCGCAGATAACGCTCGATCAGCTCCGCCCAACCGCGACGGATCGCCTCGGGCACCTTGGCGTAGCCGAATCCCGGCAGATCCACCAGATAGAGCCCCGCCGGCGTGCGAAAGAGGTTGAGCAACTGCGTCCGCCCCGGCGTCTTCGAGACGTAAGCCAGCCGCGTGTGCCCGACCAAGGCATTGATCGCGCTGGATTTGCCGGCGTTGGAGCGTCCGACGAAGGCGATCTCCGGCCCTTTGGCTGCCGGCAGCCCCGCGGGCTTGGCAATGGAGGTGACGAACTCGGCATGGCGGAAAAGAGGCATGGGAAAGAGGCGACAGGCGGGCCTGCGCAAAACGGGGAGATGCGATAGAATAGCAAAATTTGCACATTCTCACCCATCGCGTCGAGGATTCCCATGATCAAGCGTACCATCGTGCTCACCGCGCTCGCCGCTTCCGGCCTGGTCTACGCCGCCGAACCCGTCGACCCCGCTCACGCGCAGGAAATCGCCACCACCGTGTGCGCCTCCTGCCACGGGCCCGACGGCAACACCCCGCTCATGCCCGAATACCCCAAGCTCGCCGGGCAGCACCCCGAATACCTCTACAAGCAGCTCGTCGACTTCAAAGCCTGGGACGACAAGCCCATCGCCCGCGAAAACGCCACGATGAACGCGATGGTCATGGCGTATTCCAAGGAAGAAATGCTCGGGCTGGCTCAATATTTCGCCCAGCAGAAACAGGTCCCGGCCGAACCCAAGGCCCAGGAAACCCTCGCCCTCGGCCAGAAGATCTGGCACTACGGCATCCCCGACAAGGCGGTGCCCGCCTGCTCCGGCTGCCATGGCAACAACGGCGCGGGCATCCCCATCATGTATCCCCGGCTCGCCGGCCAGACCCCCGACTACGTCGTCGTGCAGCTCAAGGCCTTCCGCGAGCAGCAGCGCGCCAACGATCCCGAGCAGATGATGCGCCAGATCGCCAACAAGCTCACCGACACCGAGATCTCGGCGCTCGCCGACTACGCCGCGAGCCTGCGCTGATGGCCCTGACCCACGCCGACGAATTGAAGCGCCTGGCGGCGGTGGCCGCCGTGGCCGAAGTCCCCGAGGACATCTTCCTCGGGGTCGGCACCGGCTCCACCGTGAACTTCTTCATCGACGCCCTGGTGCAAAGTGGCAAGCGCATCCGCGGGGCCGTCTCCAGCTCGGAAGCCAGCACCGAGCGGCTGCGCCGCTACGGCATTCCCGTGCTCGACGCCACCGAGCTCGATACGGTGCCGCTCTACGTCGACGGCGCCGACGAGATCGACCCCGCCTTCGCCATGATCAAGGGCGGCGGCGGTGCGCTCACCCGCGAGAAGATCGTCGCCGCCATGGCCGAGCGCTTCGTGTGCATCTGCGACGAGCGCAAGCTCGTCGAGCGCCTGGGGCGATTCCCCTTGCCCCTCGAAGTCATCCCCATGGCCGAGCGGCTCGTCTCCCGCCGGCTGCGCGAGTTAGGGGGCGAGCCGCGCCGCCGCCTCGGTTTCGTCACCGACAACGGCAACGCCATCCTCGATGTGCACGGCCTCGTCATCGACGACCCGGATGCGCTCGAGACCGCGCTCAACGACCTCCCCGGCGTGGTCACCAACGGCATCTTCGCCCACCGGCGTGCCGACGTGCTGCTGCTTGGCACCGGCGAGGGCGTGCAGCGGCGCGAACGCGCCGTCACGAAACGGTAACGTCGTCCCACCATAATGTCTGCACCGCCGCGAGGAAAGCCATGAAGACGATAGAAGAACACACGTTCCGCCCTTACGACCGCGAGCTCAACCAGCTGCGCCAGACCGTGCTCGAAATGGGCCGCGCCGTCGAGCGCCAGGTCGAGAAAGCCGTCGAGGGTGTGCGCAAAGGCGATCAGGCGCTCTTTGACGAAGTGCTGCAGACGGAGCGCTCGATCAACGAGGAAGACCGGCGCGTCTTCGAGCAAAGCGTCCAGCTCATCGTGCGCAACGCCCCGGCGGCCGCCGACCTGCGCCTGGTCATGTCCTCGCTGCAGATCAGCAAGGACCTCGAACGCATCGGCGACGAGGCGAAGAAGATCGCCAAGAGCGGCATCCGTCTCTATCAGGCCGCGCCCGCCTTCACCCCTGCAATCGAGCTCGAGCTCATCACGCGCACGACGCTGGCCATGCTGCATGCCTCGCTCGACGCCTATGCCCGGCTCGACGACAGCCAGGCCCAGGAAATCCTCGCCGACGATCGCACGGTGGATGCGATGTTCAAGGGAATCCTGCGCGAGCTCATCACCTACATGATGGAAGACCCGCGCACGATCTCGCATTCGCTGGAGCTCGTCTTCGTCGCCAAGTCGCTCGAACGCGTGGGCGATCATGCCAAGAATGTGATCGAGCAGGTGGTCTATCTCGTCGAGGGGCGCGACATCCGCTACACCCCCGAAGCGAAACCGCAGCCCCCCCAGTGATCGCCTATCGATCCGGCGGCACGTAGCCGGCGATCTCGTCGGCTCCCTCGCCGAAGAAATAGCGCTCCATCTGCTCCTGCAGGTATTTGCGCGCCGACGGCTCCATCAGGTTGAGGCGATTCTCGTTGATGAGCATCGTCTGATAGCGTAGCCACTCCTGCCACGCCTGCTTGGAGACGTTCTCGAAGATGCGTTTGCCGAGCGCCCCCGGTAGCGGCGGCCGCTCCAGCCCCTCGGCCTCTCGTCCCAGTTTCACGCAAAACACGGTCCTTGCCATCGATACTCCTTTCTCCACGGTTCAGATCAATTCTTTGACGAACACTTTCGAGCGGCGCTGATAGTTGTAGAGCTCGCGCTTGCGCCGCGGCAGGGCCTCGGGCCCCACCTCGCGAAAACCCCGCTCGAGGAACCAATGCGCCGTGCGGGTGGTGAGCACGTAGAGCCGCTCCAGCCCCATCGCCCGAGCGCGCGCCTCGATCCGGTGCAGCAGCTCCTCCCCGATCCCCGCGCGGCGGAACTCCGGGGCTACCGCCAGGCACGCCAACTCCGCCGCCCGTTCCTCGCTGAACGGATAAATGGCGGCGGAACCCACCACCACGCCGTCGTACTCCACGAGCAAGAAACGCTCGATCTCCTTTTCCAGCAGCTCACGGTCACGGCGCACGAGGGTGCCGTCGGCCTCCATCGGCGCGATGAGCGCGATGAGCGCCGGCACGTCCTCGGGCCGCGCGTCGCGGAAGCGGAAGATCGGATCGCGCGTCACCAGCGTTCCCACGCCGGCATGGGTGAAGAATTCGAGCAAGAGGCCGCCGTCGAGATCGCGGTCGATGAGATGCGCCCGCCCCACGCCACGGCGGACCGCCTCGAGCGCATGCGGCAGGTAGAGGTGCAAATCCTCCGTGAGCCCGCTCCCCTCGGCGAGCGCCCGGGCGGCCGCATCCGCCGTCACGGAGGAGACGAGCTTGCCCTGCGCGTCCAATAGCCCCGGCGCATCGCACAGGAAGACGAGTTTCTCCGCGCCGATCGCCACCGCTACCTCGGTGGCGACTTCCTCCATCGTGATGTTGAAGATCTCGCCCGAAGGCGAAGGCGCGAGCGGCGTGATGAGGACGACGTTCTCCTGCTCCAGGTCGGCGACGATCTCCTCGGCGATCACCCGTCGCACCGCCCCCGTGTATTGAAAGTCCACCCCGTCGATCACCCCCAACGGCCGGGCGGTGATGAAATTTCCCCCCGTCACCCGCATGTAGCTGCCCGCCATGGGCGTGTTGGGCAAGCCTTGCGAGAGCTTGGCCTCGATCTCGACGCGGGTGACCATCATCGCCGCCTTGACGCACTCGAGCGCAGTCGCATCGGTCACCCGCATCCCCTTGTGGAACACCGGCGTCAGGCCGCGGCGCGCCATCTCCGCGTCGATCTGCGGCCGGGCACCGTGCACCAGCACCAGGCGAATGCCCAGCGCCGCGAGCAGGTTGCAATCGTAGGCGAGCCGCTGCATGCGCTCGCCCTGCGCCACCTCGCCGTCGAAGGCGATCACGAAGGTCTTGCCGCCAAAGGCGTGGATGTAAGGGGCGGAGTGGCGCATCCAGCCGACGAAAGCCGCAGCCGAACCGTCTTGCAGCGACACGGGCGGAGAAACCTCGGGAATGCGCTCTTCGGGCAGCCCGCTGCGCCCCGCCTGCTGCCTGTGCCCGTCCATTTCCCTACCCCCTTTCACAACGACGCCTCCAGACGCTCGCACAAGGTGTGCAGCACCTTGACCCGCGCATAGTATTTGTTGTTCGCTTCGACCAGCGTCCACGGTGCGATCTCGGTGCTCGTGCGCTCGATCATGTCGCCCACCGCCAATTCGTACTGCGGCCACTTCTCGCGGTTGCGCCAATCCTCCGGCGTGATCTTGTAGCGCTTGAGAGGATCCTGCTCGCGCTCGCGAAAGCGCCGCAATTGCTCCTCGGGGTCGATCGCCAGCCAGAATTTCACCACCACGGTCCCGTTTTCGATCAGCTGCTCCTCGAAATCGTTGATCTCGGCATAGGCCCGCATCCAGTCGGCCGGCGCGCACAGCCCCTCGACCCGCTCGACCAGCACGCGCCCATACCAGGAACGGTCGAAGATCACCACCCGGCCGTGCCCCGGCATCCTGCGCCAGAAGCGCCACAGATAAGGCTGGGCGAGCTCCTCGTCGGTGGGAGCGGCGATCGGAACCACCTGATAGCGCCGCACGTCGAGCGCCGCCGTCACGCGCCGGATCGCTCCTCCCTTGCCGGCCGCATCCATTCCCTCGAAGACCACGACCAAGCTGCGCTTGGCGAAACGCGCGTCGCGCACCAAGGTATCGAGCCGTCCCTGCAGCTCCTCCAGCCGACGCTCGTACGCCCTCTTTCCCATCGGCTGCTGGAGCGTGAGTGCGCTCACGGCGTTGGGACGCTCTTCGAGATCCGGCACGAGGACGAGGGGCGGCGCGCCCCTCTCGCCGCGCTCGACGGCCTCGAACTTGCGCTGCCAGGCGCCGGCGAGCGTCTCGCCCACGAACACCGCCCGGTAGCGGTCGTCGGCCCCATCGACCAGCACCCACGGCACCACGCCGGTGCTCGTGTGCCGGATGGCGGCGGCAGCCGTCTGTACATATTCATCGTAGTGTTCGAGATAGCGCCAGTCCGACTCCCGCACCCGCCAGCTGGTGCGCTCGTCCTTAGAAAGTTTCTCCAGGCGGCGTTTCAATTCCTTGGCAGAAATGTGAAACCACAGTTTCAGCAGCAGCACGCCCTCGGCCGTCATCATTTCCTCGAAGCGGCGCACCCGCTCGAGCGCGGCTTCGAAGGCGCTGCGCTTGCTGCGCCCGGTCGCCCGGGACTCGATGATGTCGGCGTACCAGTTGTCGAAGAAGACCCCGATGCGCCCGCGCGGCGGCAAGCGGCGCCAGAAACGCCACATGTAGGGCCGCTCTTCCTCCTCGGAACTCGGGCGGTCGATCGCGTGGCTGTCGAGGTGCCGCGGATCGAGCCATGAATTGAGCAGGTTCATCGTCTCGCCCTTGCCCGCCTTGTCGACCCCGTTGATGAGGATCAGCGTGGCGAAGGAGCGCTCCTGCACCAGGCGGTATTCCAGATCGAGCAACTGCAGGCGCACGGCTTCCGAGCGCTCGCGATAGGTCTCCTTGTCGAGGCGATGGCCCAATTCCACGTTCTCGAACATCAGCGCCCCCCCCACAGGGCCTGCATCATCGCCAAGGCCGCGGCTGCAGCCGTCTCGCTGCGCAGGACCCGCGGCCCCAGGCCGATGCGCTCGATGCCGAGCCGTCCGGCCTCGTCCAGCTCCCCTTCGCTCCAGCCGCCTTCGGGCCCGACGATCACGGTCACGCTGCGCTCGGGCGCCGGCAGACGGGAAAGCGCAACGCCCCCCGGCGCGAGCAGCCAAAGGCAAGCCTCGGGGCGCGCTCCCCGCGCTTCCTCGATCCAGTCCCGCCAGCGTCGCGGCAGCGTCACTTCCGGCACCGCCGTGCGGCCGCACTGCTGCGCCGCGGCCACTGCCACCTGTTGCCAATGCGCCTGCTTGCGCGCCCCCCGTTCGAGCGCTCCCCCCGTCTGGGTGCGCGCCGTCAGGAGCGGCACGATGCGCGCCGCCCCCAGTTCCACCGCTTTCTGGATCGCCCAGTCCATGCGCTCGGCCGGCAGCAGCGCCTGCCCCACCGTCACCGCAAACGGCAATTCCCGCGAAACCGGATCGAAGGTTTCGAGCCGCACCCGCGCCGCATCGCCTCCGGCAACCTCCAGCACGCCCCGCCACTCGCCGCCGCGCCCATCGAATACCACCACCGGCTCGCCCGCACGCAGCCGCAGCACGCGCAGGGCATGATGGGCCGCGGCAGGCGGCAGCGGCACCTGCGCGCCAGCCTCGGGCACGAGATCGGGAACGAAGAAACGGGCAACCATGGCGTCGCATTATACGACGCCCCTTGCCCCTCCCCGGAAGCGCGCGCCGCGCAATCTTCGCAGTGCACAAAAAATGCTTGACTCCGCCCGGGAATCGGCTATAATGTGCAAATCGATCGCGGGGTAGAGCAGTCCGGTAGCTCGTCGGGCTCATAACCCGGAGGTCGCAGGTTCAAATCCTGCCCCCGCAACCAATCGAAAGGCCTGCCCCTGCGGCAGGCCTTTTTGTTTTCCCCTACGTCACTACCCTCGCTTCCGTCGCCGCCCTCCGCTCACCCGCTCGTGCCCGGCCAGATCCTTCCAGCTCTGCACCTCGAGAAAGCCCGCATCGAGCAGCAGCCCCCGCACCTGCTGCGCCTGATCCCAGCCGTGCTCCAGCAGCAGCCAGCCGCCCTCGGCGAGGTGGCGCGGCGCCTCGGAGACGATCGCCGCGATCGCTTCCAGCCCGGTTTCTCCGGCAACCAGCGCCTGGCGCGGCTCGAAGCGCAGGTCGCCCTCTTCGAGGTGGGGATCGTCCTGGGCGAGATAGGGAGGGTTGGAGACGATGAGGTCGAACGTCTCGCCCGGGCCGATCCGGGAAAACCAGTCGCTTTCCATGAACGACACGCTCGCTTTCAGGCGAGCGGCGTTTCCCATCGCCAGGCCGAGCGCCTCGGGCAAGGCGTCCACCGCCAACACTTCCGCCTGCGGCAGCTCCAGCGCCAGGGTGATGGCCACGCAGCCGCTGCCGGTGCCCAGATCCAGGATGCGCGGCGCATGCCCCGGCGGCAGGGTGAGCGCGAGCGCGATCGCCACCTCCACCAAGGTCTCGGTCTCCGGCCGCGGGATCAAGACCGAAGGCGTGACGCGAATGCGCCGCCCGTAGAATTCCCGCTCCCTGACGAGATAGGCCACCGGCACTCCCGCCGCGCGCCGCTCCACCAAGTCGACGAAGCGCTGCAGCACCTCCGGCGGCAAGGGGCGCTCCGGCCACGCCGTGAGCTTGGTCGAACTCCAGCTGCTGGCGTAGCTCAGCAGGACGCGCGCCTCCAGCGCCCCGATGCGGGCGCGCGCCCAGGCGAGCGCCTCTCCCACCGTCGCCTCGGGCGGCAGGGCCGACGGAGCCGCGCTCATGCCTCGCCCTCCGTTTCCAGCTCGCGCAGCCGCTCCTGCTCGTATTCGAGGCGCAGCGGCTCGATGAGGGGATCCAGATCCCCCTCGAGCACGGCATCGAGCTGGTAGAGCGTGAGATTGATGCGATGGTCCGTCACCCTGCCCTGCGGGAAATTGTAGGTACGGATGCGCTCGGAGCGATCGCCGCTGCCCACCAGGCTCTTTCTTGCCGCAGCCACCGCTGCGGCCTGTTCGTCCCGCTGCCGCGCCTCCAGCCGCGCCGCCAGCACCGCCATGGCCTTCGCCTTGTTGCGATGCTGCGAGCGGTCGTCCTGGCATTCGACCACGAGCCCCGTGGGCAGGTGCGTGATGCGCACCGCCGAATCGGTCCGGTTGACGTGCTGCCCGCCCGCGCCGCTCGCGCGGAAGGTATCGATGCGCAGCTCGGCAGGATCGAGCCGCACCACCGCCTCCTCGTCCGGCTCCGGCAGCACCGCCACCGTGCAGGCCGAAGTATGGATGCGCCCCTGGCTCTCGGTGGCCGGCACCCGCTGCACCCGATGCACGCCCGACTCGAACTTGAGCCGGCCATAGACCCCCCGCCCCTCCAGCCGCACGATCACCTCGCGATACCCTCCCAGGTCGGACTCGCTCGCCGAGAGGATCTCGCTGCGCCAGCCCCGGCGCTCGGCGTAGCGCAGATACATGCGCAGCAAGTCCGCCGCGAAGAGCGCCGCCTCCTCGCCGCCCGTCCCGGCGCGGATCTCGAGGAAGGCCGGCCGGTCGTCCTCCGGATCGCGCGGCGTGAGCGCCTCGGTGAGCGCATGCTCGCTCTCGGCCAGCCGCTCAGCCAACCGCGCCTTCTCCTCTTCCGCGAGCGCGCGCAGCTCCGGATCGGCCATGAGGGCCTCGGTGGCGGCCAGCTCCTCTTCCAGCGCCCGATGGCCGCGCCACAGCGCCACCACCGGTTCGAGTTCCGCCCGCTCCTGCCCCAGCCGGCGCAGCTGCTGCGGATCGGAAGCCACCGCCGGATCGAGCAGCGCCCGGTCGAGCTCCTGCAGACGTTCCTCCATGCGTCGCAAGCGTTCGCGCAGACGTTCCCTCATCCCCGTTCCCCCCGCGGCACCGCCAAAGGCAGGGATTCTTCCTGTGCCGCGTCCTCCTCCCCATCTTTTGCCGGCGGCGTGCCTTCTTCCAGCGCGAAGAGCCGCGGCAGGGCCGCGAGCAGCGCCTCGCGCTCGGGCTCGGCCGCCTCGTGCAAAAAGCGCGTGGGCGCGTGCAGCCACTTGTTCATCAGCCCATGGCTCAGGGCCATGAGCACCGCCTCGGGCGATTCGCCTCCATGCAGACGGCGCAAGGCCCGCTGCAGCTCCGCCTCGCGCAGCGCATCGGCCCGCTCGCGCAGGCGGCGGATCCACGGCACGATCTCGCGCGAGCGCACCCAGGCCATGAACTCGGCCACCCGCTCCTCGACGATGCGCTCCGCCGCCACCAGCGCCTGCTGCCGCGAGGCAAGCCCCGCCTGCACGATCTGCGCCAGGTCGTCCACCGTATAGAGGAAGACGTCGTCGAGCTCACCCACCTCCGGCTCCACGTCGCGCGGCACGGCCAGATCCACCATCACGAAGGGCCGGCGCCGGCGCTTTTTCAGGGCGCGCTCGACCATCCCCAGGCCGATGAGCGGCAAGGGACTGGCCGTGCTCGAGACGACGGTGTCGAATTCGGGCAAGATCTCGGGCAGGTCTTCGAGCCGCCCCACCCCCGCGCCCAGCGGCTGGGCGATCGCCTCGGCCCGGGCGAGCGTGCGGTTGACCACCATCATCCGCCTGGGCCGGCCGGCGGCGAAGTGCGTCGCGCACAATTCGATCATCTCGCCGGCGCCGACGAAGAGCACCCGCTGCTCCGATACCGGCCCGAAGACGCGCTCGGAGAGCTTGACCGCCGCCGCGGCCATGGAGACCACGTTCGCCCCGATCGCCGTGCCCGAACGCACTTCCTTGGCCACCGCCAAGGTGTGCTGGAAGAGTTTGTGCAGATGCTTGCCAAGGGTGCCCGCCGCCTGCGCCGCCCGCACCGCGTCCTTGAACTGCCCCAGGATCTGCGCCTCGCCCAGCACCATGGAATCCAGGCCGCTCGCCACGCGAAAAACGTGACGCACCGCCGCCTGGTCGATATAGGTGAAGAGGTGCGGCGCCACTTCCGGCAGCGGCGTGCCCTGACGGGCGGTGAGCCAGGCCACCACCGGCTCCGCCTCGCGCGCCGCCACGTAGAGTTCGGTGCGGTTGCAGGTGGAGAGGATGGCGGCTTCCGACACGCCGGCCACGCCGCCGCACAGCTCCTGCAGGGCCGGCACCACGCGCTGCGGATCGAACGCGAACCGCTCCCGGATCGCGATCGGCGCCGAATGGTGGTTCAGACCCAAGGCATAGAACGGCATGAGCGCGCGAGATGGAGATCCGAAGAAAGGAATCGATTATATCACCCGCCCCGACCCCACCCTTGACGGCGGGCGGCAGGGCACCCACAATGCCAACGAAGCCTCCCTCGCTCCACGGAGAACGCCCGCATGCGCATCCTCATCGTCGAAGACGACGCCGTCATCGCCCAGGGACTGGCCCGCGCGCTCAGGCAATCCGGCTGCGCCATCGACACGGTGATGAACGGCCGCGAGGCCGACGTGGCGCTGCACACCACCCCCTACGACCTCGTCATCCTCGATCTCGGCCTGCCGGGACTGCCCGGCATCGAGGTGCTGCGCCGCCTGCGCGCGCGCAAGAACACCACCCCCGTGCTCATCCTCACCGCCCAGGACGGCATCGAAGACCGCGTGCGCGGGCTCGATGCCGGCGCCGACGACTACCTCACCAAACCCTTCGCGCTCCCCGAGCTGGAAGCCCGCGTGCGGGCGCTCACCCGGCGCTCGCTCGCCGCCCCGCCGGTGGTGGAAGCCGGCAAGCTGCGCTACGACCAGAGCGCCCGGCGCGTCTGGCTCGACGGCACCCCGCTCGAACTCTCCGGCCGGGAACTCGCGCTCCTCGAATACCTCATCACCCGCCCCGGGCGGCTCGTGAGCAAGGAACAGCTCGTCGAACACCTCTGCGGCTGGGGCGAGGAAGTCTCCACCAACGCCATCGAAGTCTACATGCACCGGCTGCGCAAGAAGATCGAAGGAAGCGGCGTACGCATCCAGACGGTGCGCGGCCTCGGCTACAGCCTGGAGCCCAGCGATGCTTCCCTGGCGTAAGCGCACGCCCGACGGCTCGCCCAACTCCGTCTTCGGCGAGATCCTCGACTGGCTCCTCGCCCCGCTGCTCTTTCTCTGGCCCTTCTCCATCATCGTCACGCACCAGGTGGCCGACCGCATTGCCAACCGCTCGTTCGACCACGCCCTGGGCGAACAGGTTCAGATGCTCGCGCGTTTCGTGACGATCGACGGCGACCGCGTCCAGCTCAACCTGCCCGCGCCGGGCCGCATCCTCTTTCGCTCCTCGGCAAGCGACGTCGTCTTCTTCCAGGTCCGCACCGACGAAGGATTCGTCGGCGGCGACGCCGAGATCCCCGCCCCGCCCCGCCCCTGGCTGCCCGACGGCGAAGTGCGCTGGCGAGACGACGTCGTGGCCGGAGAACCGGTACGCGTCGCCGCCCGCATCGACCGCCGCCCCGGCCCCGAGCAGCCGCGCTTCGTCATCGCCCAGGTAGCCGAGACCCTCAACAAGCGCCGCGAGCTCGCCTCCGACGTCGTCACCGGCGTGCTCCTGCCGCAATTCGCCCTGATTCCGCTCTCGGTCGTGCTCGTCTGGTTCGGCCTCACCCGCGGCATCGCCCCGCTCGCCCGCCTGCAGGCGCGCATCCGCCAGCGCCGCCCCACCGATCTCTCGCCCATCGCGCCCGAGAGCGTCCCCGAAGAAGTGCGCCCCCTCATCGTCGCCTTCAACGACATGATGGCCCGCCTCGAAGAAAACCTCCAGGCCCAGCGCCGCTTCATCGCCGACGCCGCCCACCAGATGCGCACCCCCATCACCGGCCTGAAGATGCAGGCCGAGCTCGCCCTGCGCGAGCGCGACCCGCAGGCGCTGCGCCAGGATCTCCAGCGCCTGCACGGCGCCGCCGAACGCGCCGCCCACCTCATCCAGCAGCTCCTCACGCTGGCGCGCGCCGAATCGAGCTCGGAGACGGTACACCGCATCGAACGCCTCGACGTACAGGAACTGCTGCGCGACGTCGCCCTCGAGCTCTACCCCAAGGCCCAGCACAAAGCGCTCGAGCTCGGATTCGACGAAAGCGAAGGGCGGCTGGAAGTCGAGGGCAACCGCCTCATGCTGCAGGAACTCTTCAAGAACCTGGTCGACAACGCCATCCAATACACCCCGCCCGGCGGCAGCGTCACCCTGCGCGCGCTAGCCCGCGGGGATTCGGTCGACGTCGAGATCGAAGACACCGGCATCGGCATCCCCCCCGCCGACCGCCCCCGCGTCTTCGAGCGCTTCTACCGCGTGCTCGACACCGGCGTCGACGGCTCCGGCCTGGGCCTTGCGATCGTGCGCGAGATCGCCGAGATGCACCGCGCCGACGTCAGCCTCGAACCCAACCCCCACGGCCAGGGCACGCTCGCCCGCGTGCGCTTCCCCCTGCCGGCACGAAGCCCCGCCCGGCAGGACGAGCGCCCCCGCGCCAAGGATGATTGACTTTCTCTTTCCCGCCGCTATAATGGCGGTCTTCGGCGGCCAGGTAGCTCAGTCGGTAGAGCAGCGGACTGAAAATCCGCGTGTCGGTGGTTCGATTCCGCCCCTGGCCACCAAAACCCAAAATCCCAACCCTTATCGGTTGGGATTTTTTTGCCCTGAGCGCCAGTGTTGGCGCGGTTCCGGCCCGTTGCCTCGTGAGCGCTGCACCGCCAAACGACGCCGTTTCGGAGTACTTCTCGCCTCTCTGCTGCCGTTTTTCTCTGCTGGGCTCGTGAGCGTTCACCGAGCCAGAGCCAGCACTGGCGCGGGTTTCCGGCTTCCGGGTTGCGATTGTGAATTGGTCGGCCGTTGGTTACCGAATCTGCACTGCTCACCTCGTCTTGCATCAAGGTACGGCGAGCTCGGCGGCAGATACTGGTTGAGACAGTTCGCACAGGATGCCGCACTGTTCGGCGCTTCTGCCTTCGGAACACATTTCCCTCAAGGATCTGAGCTGCTGCTCAAGTGCGCTCAGTTCCTGGATACGCACCGCGACCTGCTCGATGTGTGCCTCAAGAACACGGTTGACCTCACTGCAATCTTGGGTTGGCACGTTCTTGAGGCGCAACAGCACACGAATCTCGTCGAGCGTCATGTCCAGCGAACGACAGCGGCGAATGAAAAGCAAGCGTTCGACGTGCGCGTCGCCATATAAGCGGAAATTGCCCGCGCTCCGGGACGGGGGCGGCAGGAGTCCTTCCTGCTCATAAAAGCGAATCGTTTGAATCGGACACCCGGTTTGCCGGGCAAGCGCTCCGATCTGCATAGCTGCAACCCCTTTTTATCATCGACTTGACTCTATAGTAGCTATAGAGTGTTAAATTTCAAAATACCCTCCGGATGCTTGCTGGTTTCTGCAAGAGCCTCGCCGGATCAGGAACGAGAAGAATCAAGGACCAATGACTATGACTGATGAATTCCAGAAATCCTGCGGATGTGCGTCCGAGCGGAAGGCGGAGTCCATGACGGGTGCCACGCCGACCGGGACGGGAAGGATGAGTCTGTTCTCGGTGCCGAAGATGGACTGCCCTTCGGAGGAGCGCATGATCCGGCTCGCGCTCGAGAATACGAGCGGGCTGGCCGCACTCGAGTTCGATCTTGGCAAGCGCGAGTTGCGTGTTTTTCACGACGGCCCCGTCGAACCCATTGCAAGCAAGCTTGAAAGTCTCGGCTTGGGCGCCCGTCTCATTGCGTCAACTGAATCGAATGGCCCGCACACTGTCGATGGGCAAAGCGACAGCCAGCCGTCCTCCGAGCAAGAGTCTCGCGTTCTCAAATGGTTGCTTGCCATCAACGCCGCCATGTTTGTCGTCGAAGTGACGATCGGGTGGATTGCGCAGTCCACGGGGCTCATGGCTGACTCACTGGACATGTTCGCGGATGCCGCCGTCTACGGGCTCGCGCTCTACGCCGTCGGCCGTGATACCGGGCACCAGCTGAAGGCGGCGCGGTTGTCAGGCTGGCTGCAACTGTTGCTCGCGCTCGGCGCAATGTCCGAGGTGCTGCGCCGCTTCGTCTTTGGTAGCGAGCCCGAGCCACCGCTCATGATGGGGATCGCGCTCGTTGCGCTCATTGCAAACGTTACCTGCCTTGTCTTGATCTCCAGTCATCGAAAAGGCGGCGCTCACATGAAGGCAAGCTGGATTTTCTCCACGAACGACGTGCTGGCAAACCTGGGGGTGATCGCGGCCGGGGCGTTGGTCGCCTGGACAGGATCGCGTTACCCCGATTTGGTGATTGGCTCGCTCATCGCGCTGCTGGTATTGAACGGTGCGCGGCGCATCCTGCGCCTCGGTGCCTGAAGCAGGCGAGCGCGGGACATGCCGCCCCGGCAATATCAACGACTGAATTCCCGCCCTGGAATTTCACGCTGCGCTGCCCAATCCAATGGCAAGGCTCGCCGGATCAGGCGCTCCAGCACAAGCCCGACTGCCTTTTCCACCACGCACGCCTCGACGATGTCAGGTGCAAGCCGGGTCAGTTGCGCGATCCGACTTGCATGCCCCCGGTCAATGCTCTCGGCTGCCGCGATCTCGGTGATGGAGGGTCACGCGCGCCCTGACCTCGGCCGGGTTTGCGCTGTCCATCGATGATTTCGGCACCGGGTATTCCTCACTGGCTTACCTCAAGCGATTTCCCGTTCATAAACTGAAGATCGACATCTCGTTCGTGCGGGACATGCTGACCGATCGCAACGATCTCGCCATTGTGTCCGCCATCGTTGCCATGGCGAAGAGCCTCGGCCTCAAGACCCTGGCCGAAGGTGTGGAAGAGGCAGCGCAGGCGGAACACTTGCTGGCATTGGGTTGCGACGAAGCACAGGGGTATTACTTCGCCCGTCCGGAGCCGGCCGAGGTTTTCGCGCGCAGGTGGTTGCAAAGCGCATGTCCGAGTCATGATCTCGGTCAGGACGTGGATCGCCAAGAGCAAGGCCACCTCGGTACATGACGGCAAAGCCGCTCCATGGCACCGGGCCCCGGCGCATGATCACGCCCTCGAGTTCTCTCAAACTCTTCGTAGCGTTCACGCTGATCCGTGATCGGGAGCCGTCAGCCCGGTCGGTTCAACAGCGATCGGGGCCATTGCCTCTGCGAAAGCGCACAGACCAAAGGCACTTGGGCTGGCTCGCCCCAACTGCTTCACCTCATCAGGTTCCGCCTGGGAACTCCAGGCAGAACCGGGTCCTGCCCTGCGCGGACGTCACGCTGATCGATCCTCCATGGGTTTGCATAATGGCGCGGGTAATCGCCAATCCCAGCCCTGCGCCGTCGGTTTCCGGATGTGACCGCGATGGGTCAGCACGGTAAAACCGATCGAACAGGCGCGGCAGTACCCTCGGGTCGATGTCCTCGCCGGTGTTCTCGACGCTCACCCGGGTGGCTTGGGAAGACTGGCTGATCTCGATCGTGACCTCGCCATGTGGCGGGGTGTGGCGCAGCGCGTTCGAAAGCAGATTGCTCAGGGCACGGCGGAACATCAAGCGATCACCGACGATCTCGCCCTCACCACGCTGAGCCAGTCTGACGCCCTTCTCCTCGGCGACCGCCTCATAGAACTCGATCAGGGCGTGCGTTTCCTCGGCTGCCGAGAAACGTTCCCGGTTCGGCAGCATCATCCCGCGTTCGGCCTTGGCCAGGAACAGCATATCGGACACCATGCGGCCCAGACGCTGCAGTTCCTCGGCATTGGAAGCCAGGATCTCCCGGTAGGTATCGGCATCCCGCCGGGTAGCCAACGCGACCTGGGTCTGGGTCAGCAGGTTGCTCAGGGGGGTGCGCAGCTCATGCGCCAGATTCGACGAGAACTCCGACAGTCGCGTGAACGCGTCTTCCAGCCGGTCCAGCATCTTGTTGAGTTCGTGAGCCAGATCGGCCATTTCGATGGGTACCGCATCGACCGGCATGCGCTGGTGCAGCCGCTGGCTCGTGAGCGTGGTGGCTCTGGATTTCATGGCACGCAATGGCGCCAGCCCCTTGTACGCGGCAAGCCAGCCGAGCACGCCACAGATGACGATCGTCACGACGGCATAGGTCATCAGGGTGCGCCGCAACTCCAGCATGAACCGTGTGTGATGTGCCGTGTCCATGGCAACAAGGATGTCCAGCCGCGTCGTTGCGTCATAGGCTGGAATAACCCGGACAAGCATCCCGCGAAACGCTCGCCCTTCGTCGGCCCAATGCTTCAGCGCGTCGTTGCCGTTGCCTTCATCCGCCGGTGACAGTTCGCGCGGGAGGCGAAATCCTTCGGACTGGAAGAGCGTTTCACCTTTCGAATCATGGACGCTGACGTACAGCCCGTGATGGTGGCTCAATGCCTCACGCAGCAGCCACTTGGCGTCCTCGGCCGAATTGGATCGCGCCAAAATATTCTCGATCAGGTGCTGCTTGTCCTGCAGCGCCATGTGATCCAGTTCGATGAAATGCCGCTCGGATGCAGCGATGACCAACAAGGCCAATCCAAACACGACGGCCGACGCCGCCAACGTAAAGAAGAGGGTGAGCCGGGTCGTCAGTGACAGGGAGCGCAACATTCAGCGCTCCTGCGGTGCTTCCAATACGTAACCCATGCCACGTACGGTGTGGATCAGCTTGACCTCATGCCCATCATCGATCTTCGCGCGCAAGCGCCGGATGGCCACCTCGATCACATTGGTGTCGCTGTCGAAATTCATGTCCCAGACCTGCGAGGCGATCAGCGAGCGGGGCAGGACCTCGCCATGACGGCGCATCAGCAGTTCCAGCAAGCCGAACTCTTTGGCCGTCAGTCTGATTCGTCGCCCGCCGCGTGAAACGCGTCGGCGCAGCAGGTCCAGTTCGAGGTCGGCCACGCGCAGCACGGTGCTCTCGTTGCCACTGCGCCCCCGGCGCAGGATCGTGCGCACGCGGGCCAGCAATTCGGCAAAGGAGAAAGGCTTGACCAGATAGTCGTCCGCTCCGAGCTCAAGGCCTTTGACGCGGTCTTCCACCTGATCGCGTGCAGTCAGGAACAGCACTGGCATCTGCAGGCCGCGACGGCGCAAGGACTGGAGTACCTGCCAGCCGTCGAGGCCGGGCAACATCACATCCAAAATCACCAGGTCGTATTCGCCCTGCAAGGCCAGGTGCAGACCGTCGGCGCCGTCTTGCGCCAGATCGACCACGAAACCCGCTTCGCTCAAGCCTTGACGCAGGTACTCGCCCGTTTTGGGTTCATCTTCGACGATCAGTATTTTCATGAGGGTGCTCCGCCATATCGAATAGCCGCTAGTGTGACGATTTTGGGCGCACCTGACACGATGATAACAAAAATGTAATCTGACAGACAGCTTCCTAACAGGGGTGGCCCTCTAGCATGTCATCCACGAAATCAGCAATTCATTGCGAGGAGCCCATGCCACCCTTGAGACCGTTTCATTCACCGTTGCCGTTGGTGCCCGCTCGGCGGCGTTTCGTGCGCGGCTTGGTCGCTGGCGGCGTCATGATCGGCCTGTCACCCTGGCTGCGTGCTGCGGCGCAGGGGCTGTCCGACACGCGCACGGGTGCAGCGCCCGTGCTCAGCGGCACGAACATCGACCTGGTGGTCGGCGAATCGCCGGTCAATTTCACCGGTAAGCCACGGATGGCGACCACCATCAATGGCTCCATCCCGGCGCCGACGCTCAAACTGCGGGAGGGCGACACAGTCACCATCCGCGTCACCAACCGCCTGCGCGAAGCCACGTCGATCCACTGGCACGGGATCATCCTGCCCTACCAGATGGACGGGGTACCCGGTATCAGTTTTCCGGGCATCCCCCCGGGCGAAACCTTCACTTATCAGTTCCGCCTCGAACAAACCGGCACCTACTGGTATCACTCGCACTCCGGCATGCAGGAGCAGACCGGCATGTACGGGGCGTTGATCGTCGAGCCGCGCGATGCCGACCCGATCCGTGCCGACCGGGACTACGTCGTGCACCTGTCCGACTGGACCGACGAAGACCCCATGCGGGTGCTCGCCAAGCTCAAGGTGCAGAGCGACTACTACAACTACCACCAGCCGACGGCCATTGACTTCTTCCGCGACGTCGCCGACATGGGGCTTTCCCGCGCACTCGACAAGCGCGCGATGTGGAACCAGATGCGGATGAACCCGACCGATCTGGCCGATCTCTCGGCGGCGACCTTGACCTACCTGATGAACGGCGTCACCCCTGCCGGCAATTGGACCGGCCTGTTTCGGCCGGGTGAGCGCGTGCGTCTGCGCTTCATCAATGGCGCGGCCAACACCTTCTATGACGTGCGCATCCCCGGGCTCAAGATGACAGTGGTGCAAAGCGACGGGCAGAACGTCGAGCCCGTCACCGTCGATGAGTTCCGCTTCGGGCCGGGCGAGACCTACGACGTGATCGTCACGCCCCAGGAGGACGCCTACACGATCTTCGCGCAATCGATGGATCGAACGGGCTTTGCCCGCGGCACGCTCGCGGTGCGCGAGGGCTTGAGCGCCGCCGTGCCTGCGCTCGATCCCGTCGAATGGCTCACCATGGCCGACATGATGGGCGCGATGGATCACGGCGCGATGGGGCATGGCGGCTCGGCCATGGGCGCGATGGACCACGCGGCGATGGGCCACGACATGTCTGGCATGAAGCACGACATGTCCGGCATGAACCATGGCGCGATGGCGATGGGCCATGGTCAGCACGCGATGCATGGCATGACCGGCGGCGCGATGGCCAAGCCCAGCGCCACGGTCCGTCACGCACGCACGGAATACGGCCCAAGCACGGATATGCGGGTGGACATGCCGCGCACCAATCTTGACGATCCGGGCATTGGCCTGCGCAACAACGGCCGGCGCGTGCTGACGCTGGCGGATCTCAGGACGATCGGTGGTCCTCTCGACCCACGCGGGGCCGAGCGCGAGATCGAGCTGCACCTCACCGGCAACATGGAGCGCTATACCTGGTCGCTCGACGGCCTCGAGTTCGGCAAGAGCACGCCGGTGCACCTGAAGTACGGCGAGCGGGTGCGCGTCATCCTGCACAACGACACGATGATGACGCACCCGATGCATTTGCACGGGATGTGGAGCGAGGTGGAAACGCCCGACGGGCAGTTCCTGGTGCGTCGCCACACCGTCCCGGTTCAACCCGCGCAGCGCGTCAGCTTCCTCGTGACCGCCGACGCCCTGGGTCGCTGGGCCTGGCACTGCCACCTGATGTTGCACATGGACATGGGCATGTTCCGCGTGGTGGTCGTGTCATGAAACTGATCAAAAGAAGATTCGCCATGAAACCCTGTTCTCTCTTCACTGCGGCGCTGGTGTTGCTCGGTGCGGCACCCGTCTGGGCGCAAACAACGATGGAAGGCGGCGGCCATGCCGGGCACCCGGGCACGGCTCCAGCCCCAACGCGAGCCGAATCGCCCGCGAGCGCCACCATGGACCACGGCAGCATGAACATGCAGGGCGGCCCCGCACCCGCCGATGCCCGTGATCCGCACGCGTATTCCAATGGCTTGACTTTGGAGTCGGGCCCTTACGTACTCCCCGGGCCACGGCAACTTCGGCTGTCCGATGAACATGCGTTCGGCAGCGTGCTCCTCGATCGCCTGGAGCGCGTTTACACGAAGGACGGGAACGCGACCGCCTATGACGCGCAAGCCTGGTTCGGCGGCACCTACGACCGCCTGGTCCTCAAGGCCGAGGGTGACGTCGCCAAAGGCAAACTGGAGGAGGCACGCACGGAGGTCCTGTGGGGCCATGCGATCGCCTCGTACTGGGACACCCAACTCGGGGTGCGGCAGGACAGCGGCACGGGGCCTGACCGGACCTGGCTCGCTTTCGGCATCCGGGGACTCGCGCCGTACTGGTTCGATGTCGATGCCACCGCCTACGTCGGCAGCTCGGGACGCACGGCACTGCGCCTGTCGGGCGAGTACGAACTCCTGCTCACCCAGCGCCTGATTCTGCAGCCCCGCATGGAAGTCAATCTGTATGGCCAGCGCGATGAAGCGCGTGGCCTGGGAAGTGGGCTGGCCGATGCGGCGGCAGGCCTGCGCCTGCGTTACGAGTTCTCGCGCCAGTTCGCGCCCTACGTCGGCGTCGAATGGGCTGGCAAGTTCGGACAGACCGCCGATTTTGCGCGCGCCGAAGGACAGCGTACCCGGGAAACGCGTTATGTGGCGGGTGTGCGGCTGTGGTTCTAGAAGCCGCCACGCGCAACTCCGATCTTATTCACCAACCCTAAGGAGAAACCGATGATGAAGAAAACCCTGAGCGTTTTGATGCTGAGCGCCTTGCCTGTGTTGGCGCTGGCCGGTGGGGACCATCAGGGCGGCCATGGCATGGCCGGGCATGATTATGAGATCAACCGTCAATTTGCTCCCTATCTTGGGATCGAATGGAAGGCAAAATATGGCAAAACGGCCAGCCTTGCTCGACGGGAAGGTTTGGAGGCCAGGCAGACGCGTGTTGTCGCCGGTTTACGGTTTTGGTTTTAAGTCAATATTGGAAAAGGAGTCGATGAAATGAAAACGTTCGTTACCGTTGCGGTTTTGTTCCTCAGCGCTGGGCTTGCTTCGGCGCACGATCCCAGTCAGCATCACTCTGGTGCGAATCGAGCAGAACCGGATTGTTCGATGATGCAGCAAATGCACTCCGGGAGTGACCGTGACGACCCAGTGGTGCAGGCGATGATCGCACGTTGTGCGGAGATGATGAAAGAGGAGCATAGGAAGATGATGATGCCGCATGGGATGCAAGGAGCGATGCCGCAAAATGGGATGATGGATGGCGAGATAACGCAACCGCATGGTCACCAATGAGGGGGGGAGTGATGCAGCGCTGCTTGCGTGGGTTCGGTTTCGCACTCGTCGTGGTGGCTGTGGTGGCAGGATGGGTGCTCTACTCTGGCAGGGTATCGGTGGCGGCCGATGAGCCCCATGCTCAGTGGCTCTACCACCTGCTGGAGTGGGTGCGGGAACGCTCGATCGCACAGGCTTCACGTACGATCGAGGTACCCAAGGATCTCGATGCACCCCAGCGGTTGCTGGCGGGGGGAGCCGATTACGATGCGATGTGTGTCGGTTGTCACCTTGCGCCTGGTATCGCGGAAAGCGACTTCACGTTGGGACTCTATCCAACCCCTCCCAAATTGACGGAACCCCGAGCAACCTTGCAGGGTCTGAGCGAGGAAGCAGCAGCGCGACGGGATTTTTGGATCATCAAACACGGAATCAAGGCATCTGGTATGCCAGCGTGGGGAAAAACGCACGATGACGAACGGATTTGGAACATGGTGGCTTTCCTCAAACGGTTGCCGGATCTCAATGAGAATCAATATCGAATTTTGACCAGTCGTCAAGGAGACCGATGATGATACGGCGTGTCTTTATGGGTTTGGCGCTTTCCTTTCTTGCTACTTCTTCTTTCGCTTCCGGGAAAGAGTTTGCTGAGGAGTCGCCGCTCGTCAAGGTGTGGAAAAGCCCGTATTGCGGTTGCTGCAAAGAGTGGATTGCCCATATGCAGGCCAACGGGTTCCAGGTTCAAACGTTCGAAGTGGGCAATAGTGAGGTTCGGAGTCGTCTCGGTATGCCCATGCGTTATGGTTCGTGTCACACCGCCGTCGTTCAGGGTTATGTGATCGAGGGCCATGTTCCTGCTGCCGACGTCAAACGGCTGCTCGCGGAGAAGCCGAACGCGCTGGGCTTGGCGGTGCCGGGCATGCCCATTGGTTCACCCGGCATGGATGGTGTCGCCTACGGAGGACGCCGTGATGCCTACAAAGTCTTGCTGGTTGGGAAAGACGGAGCAGCGCAAGTTTTCGGTTCTTATCCGTGAAGAAACCATGCACTGACCGTGTGCCGATTGGATCCATGAGGCGCAGCAGCGGTCTTGCAACCTGGAACAGGAGGCCGGCGCCGACCGCGCCGATCCTCGATGAAGGGAACACCGCGATGAACACGACTGACCAAGAACACCTCCACGACACGCGCGGCCAGTCCGGCCTGAATCGGCGCATGAGGACCGCGTTGCTGATGGTTGCCCTCATCGGCGGCTTCTATCTGCTGCGCGAGCACTGGATCCATGTCGCAGGCAATTGGGTGTACCTGTTGCTGCTGGCGTGCCCGCTGATGCACCTGCTGCATGGCCACGGTGGCGATGGCGGGCATGGTGCGCCGCCCGACAAACCCGCCAACAGGGAGGCGTGAAGTCATGGACCTGCGATCAGACCACGAACACCGCCAACACGCCCACGACCACCCGAGCGCACTGCAGTGGGCCGAAGGTCTGAAGGACCCTGTCTGCGGCATGGACGTGACCGCGCAGTCCGAGCACCACGTCGAGCACGCAGGCCGACTCTTTTACTTCTGCAGCGCCAAGTGCCGGGCGAAGTTCGTCGCCGAGCCGGCGCGCTATGCCTACAGCGGCCATGAGCCTTCGTCTGTCGAAGCGCCGGCCCTGGCGGCAGGCACGATCTACACCTGCCCCATGCACCCCGAGATCCGGCAGGATCACCCCGGCTATTGTCCGAAGTGCGGCATGGCGCTGGAGCCGGTGCTGCCGGATCTCGAAGGAGAAGAGAGTCCCGAGCTGCGCGATTTCCAGCGCCGCTTCTGGTGCACCCTGCCGCTGACCGTCATGGTCACTGTGCTTGCCATGTTCGGCCACCAGTTGCATTGGTTCGAGGCGCGCACACAGACCTGGATCGAACTCGTTCTGTCCCTGCCCATCGTCCTGTGGGCGGGTCGGCCGTTCTTCGTGCGCGGCTGGCAGTCCGTGGTCCATCGCAGCCCGAACATGTGGACCCTGATCGCGCTGGGCACCGGGGCGGCGTTCGTCTACAGCGTGGCGGCGACCGTGGCCCCACAACTGTTCCCGGACTCGTTCGTGTCCATGGGACGGGTCGCGGTGTACTTCGAGGCGGCGGCGGTGATCATTTCCCTGACCCTGCTGGGGCAGGTACTGGAACTCAAGGCGCGTTCGCAGACCTCGGCCGCCATCAAGTCCTTGCTCGAACTGGCCCCCAAGACCGCCCGGCGCCTTCGCGACGATGGCACGGAAGAGGACGTGCCCCTGACGCACATCCATGTCGGCGATCGGCTGCGCATTCGACCCGGCGAAAAGGTTCCGGTAGATGGTACGGTAATCGAGGGCAGCAGCGCTGTGGACGAATCGATGCTGACGGGGGAGTCCCTGCCCGTGACCAAGCGGGTGGGCGACAAGGTCATCGGTGGGACGCTCAATACCAGTGGCGCGCTCGTCATGGTCGCCGAACGTGTCGGCTCGGCGACCATGCTGTCCCAGATTGTGCAGATGGTGGCGCAGGCGCAGCGGTCCAAGGCGCCGATGCAGCGCATGGCCGATGTCGTGGCGGGCTATTTCGTGGTCGCGGTGGTGTCCATCGCCGTGCTGACCTTTTTTGCCTGGGGCCTGTTCGGGCCGGAACCGCGTTGGGTTTTTGGCCTCATCAACGCCGTGTCTGTGCTGATCATCGCCTGCCCCTGCGCGCTGGGCTTGGCCACGCCCATGTCGATCATGGTGGCGACCGGGCGAGGGGCTACGCAGGGGGTGCTGTTTCGCGATGCCGCCGCGATCGAGAAAATGAGCCAGGTCGATACCCTGATCGTCGACAAGACCGGCACATTGACCGAGGGCCGGCCGCGCTATCAGACGACGATCGCAGCCGAAGGCTTCACCGCCGGCGAAGCCTTGCGACTGGCTGCCAGCCTCGACCAGGGCAGCGAGCACCCGCTGGCGGAAGCCATCGTCACGGCCGCGCGCGAGCAGGGCCTGGTGCTCTCACGCGCCGAGGAGTTCGACTCGCACTCAGGCATCGGCGTGCGCGGGCGCGTCGATGGACATGCCGTGGCACTGGGCAACACCGCGCTGATGGAACAGCTCGGTGTGGACGTGCGGCCATTGGCCGAGCGGGCGGAGGCGCTGCGCGGTGAGGGTGCCAGCGTGATGTATCTGGCCGTCGATGGCGTGCTCGCCGCAGTCCTGGCCGTCGCCGACCCGGTGAAGAAGACCACACCGCAAGCGCTGGCGTCGCTGCGCGCGGAGGGCTTGCGCATCGTCATGGCCACGGGCGACGGTCTGACCACGGCCAAGGCCGTGGCGGCGCGCTTGGGCATCGATGAGGTGTATGGCGAGCTCAAGCCCGCCGACAAACTGCAACTGGTGGAGCGGCTGCAGCGCGAGGGGCGTATCGTTGCGATGGCTGGTGACGGCATCAATGATGCCCCGGCCTTGGCAAAGGCCGACGTCGGTATCGCCATGGGCACCGGCACCGACGTGGCGATGAACAGCGCACAGATCACGCTCGTCAAGGGTGACCTGCGCGGTATTGCGGTGGCGCGCGCCTTGTCAGTGGCCACGGTCCGCAACATGAAGCAGAACCTGATGTTCGCCTTTCTCTACAACGCACTGGGCATTCCCATTGCGGCCGGCGTGCTGTATCCGCTCACCGGTTGGCTGCTTTCACCGTTGATCGCCGCCCTGGCGATGAGTCTCAGCTCCGCATCGGTGATCGGCAATGCGCTGCGTTTGCGCGGCGTCCGTCTTGTCTGAACACGAGGATCGTCGCGCGTGCCGTGGTGGGTGCTGGTTGCACTCCCAGATCGCTGGGTCTGTCGTATCGGTTGCCACCCGACGTTGGACACCTGATCCCTATCGAGGCCTGGAATGCTCTCGACCACGGCACCTGAGCCGCCTCACACCGATACCGCACTTGGCGCCCAGTCGGCATCGCCATAAGCACTTGCACCGATGTGGCGATGAGTCCGCGCCCCGCCTCGGTGAGCAGGAATGCATTGAGATTGGCACACGACAATTAATCCCGATCCCATCCCGAATGGAATCTGACATATACGTAACGGCCGTCTCATCTTCCCGTCAGCGGTGGCTTCGCAGAATACATACTGTGCAGTCGCACAAGGCATTGACAGAAATGCCTTCACGTTTGATTGAAAGGAGTGTAGAGATGAAAGCCAGGATTGCCGCGGTTGTCGCCGCCACCGTGCTGAGCGCCATCGTAACCCCATCGTTCGCTGATGACGCGGCAGCGGCCAGCGCCAAGAAAATGTTCCTCCTCAAGGACGGTGGAACCCTGTATGTATTCGAGGACGGCAAGATGGCGCTGGAAGACAAGTTCGGACGGGCTGTCTACCTGAAAGAGGGGCAATCGCTCGAAACGGCCGATGGCCAGAAGATTACAGCCAACGGCAACGAGGTCGCTCGACTCGATAGTCTTCTCCGTCAGGGTCATTCCGGCGGTTGACTACTCGATTCAATTCGTGAACTGCACGCCAGCGGATGTCGGGCCAACTCGTTGACCAACACGCGCTGGCGGGCCATCGGTCATAGCTGGGGCTAACCACTCGATGGTAGGCTGCGACGCTACCGGTCAATCGGCGCCGCACAAGGTGAGAGTCCGCCCTGCACTGACTGACCGGCGTTCATTGCCGAGGCCATTGCGTCCACAACAACCCGCAGGATTGCCCGGGATTGCTCAATCGTTGAGAGAGTGGGTTGGATTCCGGTCGCGTCTGCACCACCAATAACCAATATACAAAGGGTCAACCGTTCTCGGTTGGCCTTTTTTCCCGTTTGGCCACCCCGGGCCGCATGTCATAACGACGGACGCGGGTTCGATTCCCGATTCGATGCGTGGTATCATCCCACCGCCGGAAATCGCCCAGCGTGCGCAAAGCCGCCGTCCCCCTTCCGCCCACGGCCAGGGCCCCCTTACCCAGAAACCTCCCCGCCTCATGGACCTCCTCGCCCAAGCCCTCGCTGCTGCCCGCCGCCATCGCCTGGCTGCGCGAGCGACGGCCCGCCGCCGCCCGTCGACATCAAATTTTGATGTAGCATGAACCCGCCCACCCGCGGGCAGGCGTCACGCCCTCCCGCTTCCGCGATTCAACCCATTGAATGAAAAAGAAAAACAAAAATTCACCCGCGCCCCCTTTACTCCCCCCCTTGCATCGCGCTACCCTAGTCTTGCCGACGCACCCGTCGTGCGCATCCTTTCCAACCAACGAGGAGCATCACCATGAAACGCATGCAACAGGGCTTCACCCTCATCGAGCTGATGATCGTCGTGGCGATCATCGGCGTTCTGGCGGCCATCGCGCTGCCCATGTACCAGGACTACGTCGCCAAGGCGCAGGTCACGGCAGGCCTGGCCGACATCCGCGGCGGCGTCACGGCGTATGAGGAGCTGATCCAGTCGGGTACATCGGCCACCACGATCGACGAAGGCGACATTGGATTGTCAACTGAGACGCCGCGTTGCACGATTAGTGTTGAAGGTGATCCTACGGCGGATGGCGACCAGAAAATCGAATGCACCCTCAAGGGCAACCCCAAAGTCGCAGGCAAGACGGTCACCCTCACGCGCAACTCTTCCGGTCAGTGGACATGCACCGCGGACGTTGACGCCAAATACAAACCCGTCGGCTGTAACTGAGCGCTCATTCGCCGTCGGCGGCGGCCACCGCGCCGCCGCCTGAAGGAGCCACTTCTCGCCCCGTTCGCGGGGCGATTTTTCGCCTGTGTCCCCGCTTCCGACCGGGATCGTTCCGTGAAACCATCGCCCTCCGGCTTCACCCTCGTCGAGCTGCTGGTCGTGGTGGCCATCCTCGGTGTGCTCGCCGCGCTCGCCCTGCCCATGTTCCAGGATTACCTCGCCCGGGCGCAAGTGGCCACCGGCCTGGCTGATATCGGCGGTGGCGTGGTTTCCTACGAGGAGCTGATCCAGTCCGGAACCCGCTTTTCCCCCAGCCCGCCGACGTGGGGCTCCCCGCTGCCACGGCACGCTGCGCCCACGTCACGCTGGGCGGCAGCACCGGCGATGCGCGCGGCCAGAGCATCACCTGCGAACTGCGCGGCAGCCCGAAGGTCTCGGGCAAGACCATCACCCTCACGCGCACCGCCTCCGGCCGCTGGAGCTGTTCCGTCCCGGGGCTGGAGGCGCGCTATCTTCCGCCCGAGTGCACCAACTGAATCCGGCCCCAGGACCATGACCCTTCCTTCCGCCCTGCGTCCCCTCGTCCTTGCCCTGCTGGTGGCCGCGGCCGCCACCCTCGTCTTCTGGCCGGGCACCTCCGGCAGCTTTCTTTTCGACGACTACGATGCCCTCGTCGAGAATAGCGCGCTGCACCTCGAAACCTTCTCCTGGGAAGGGTTCATGAGGGCGGCGACGAGCTTCCAGCCCGGCGGCGGCGCCCGGCCGCTCGCCATGGCGAGCTTCGCCCTCGATTACCTTGCCGGCGGCCTCGACCCCTTCGTCTACAAACGTACCGGCTTGCTGGTGCACGCCGCCAACGCCGCCCTCGTGTTCTTCCTCGCCCTGCGTCTGCTCGCGCTCGCCGGCGTAGGGGAAAGACACCGTCCGCCGGCCGCCCTGGCGCTGGCGCTGCTATGGGCGGTGCATCCGCTGCAGGTCTCCACCGCCCTCTACGTGGTGCAGCGCATGGAGACGCTCTCCCTCTTCTTCGTGCTGCTCGCGCTCATCGCCTACGTTGCGGCCCGTCAGCGGCAGCAAGAGGGGCGGCGTGCCTGGCCGTGGCTCCTTGCCGTTTTGCCGCTGCTCGCCCTGGGGCTGCTCGCCAAGGAAAGCGCCGCGCTCTTTCCGGCCTACGCGCTGGCGCTGGAACTCACCGTGCTGGGTTTTCGCGCCGCCCGCCCGGGCGTGGCCCGTGCCTGGCGCCTGGCCTATTGCGCCGGAACGCTGGCCGCGCTCGCGCTCTTCGCCTTCGTGGTGGCGCCGCACTACTGGGCTGCCGAACCCTATCCTTACCGGGATTTCAACACCGCCGAGCGCCTGCTCACCCAGCTGCGCGTGCTGCCCGCCTACCTCGGGCAGATGCTGCTGCCCCTGCCGCGCTTCCTCACCTTCTATTACGACACGCTCGAACCCTCCCGCGGCCTCTTCGATCCGCCCACCACGGCGCTGGGCGGGCTCTTTCTCGCCACGCTGGCCGCAGCGGCCTGGGCCCTGCGCCGGCGCCGCCCGCTCTTTGCGCTCGGCGTCTTCTGGTTTTTCGCCGCGCACCTCATCACCAGCAACGTGGTGCCGCTGGAGCTCATGTTCGAGCACCGCAACTATTTCGCCCTCTTCGGCGTGCTGCTCGCCCTGGCCGACCTCGTGCGCCTCGTGCCGACGAGAGACGGGCCGGCCATCAAATACCTCGGCGTCGGCGCTCTGGTGGCAGGATTCGCCGTGTTCGGCGCCATCCGTGCCGCCATGTGGAGCAACCCCCTCATGCTCGCCATGGAGCTGGCCGAACGCAACCCCGATTCGCCGCGCGCCGCGCTCGACCTGGGCATCATTTATTACGGCATGGCCGACGGGAACCCCGACTCCCCTTTCCTCGACATGGCCCGCCGGCAGCTGGAGCATGCCGCCGCCCTGCCGCGCGCCGGCATCCTGCCCGACGCCAACCTCATCCTCCTTGCCGCCCTGCGGGACGAACCCTCGCCGCAGGCATCCTGGGACCGGCTCCAGCGCCGCCTGCGCACCATCCCCCTCACACCCGAGACCATGAACTCCCTCACCAATCTCCTCTCGGCCCGGCGCAAGGGGCACCCCGTGGACGAACACCAGCTGCTCGCGGCCTTCGACATCCTCTTCTCGCGCGGCCCCCAACCGGCTTTCCTCTATGCCCAAGTGGGCGATTTCGCCCTGAACTTTGCCGGTGACGAAGCGCGCGCCCTCGGCTACTTCCGGCAGGCGATCGAGCACGCGCAGAGCCAGCCCGAACTCCCCGGCCAGATCGTGGCCAACCTGCTGCAGGAAGGCCGCTTCGCGCTCGCCGCCGAGCTCGCCGAATACGCCCGCGGCCGCGGCCTGCTCCCCACCGCGCCCGAGGGAGCCAACTCTCGTATTACAAAAAATGCAAATTAGTCCATAATGGGGTTCATGGAAAACACCATGAGCACAGGCAAGGCGGCAAAACTTCTTGGCGATGAGTGAATGACCATGCGCCTTACCCACAAGATTGCCCTTCGTCCCACGCCCGAGCAGGCGGATTACTTCAAACGCGCCTGCGGCACGGCCCGGCGCGTGTGGAACTGGGCGCTCGCCGAATGGAACCGGCAGTATGCCGCCGGGCAAAAGCCCAATGCCATGGCCCTCAAAAAGCAATTCAACGCACTGAAGTACAGCGATCCCGCCTGGCTCGATGAA